>NZ_JBHUVA010000040.1:0-55503 GCF_042670805.1 Micromonospora sp. NPDC057141
GGCGGTCGCCGCGCAAGCCCCGCAAGCCGCCCCGGTTGGCCGACCCGCGCCGCCGGCTGCGCCTGGGCATGCTGCTCGTCCTCGCGCTGTTCGTCACCATCGGCATCCGGCTGGTCTTCCTCCAGGCGGTCGACACCCCGGCGTACGCCGGGGGCGGCCTGGCCGACCGGGTGATCCGGGTCGACCTGCCCGCCCCCCGGGGGGCGATCTACGATCGCACCGGCGCCCCGCTGGCCAACAGCGTGGAGGCCCGGTACGTCTTCGCCGACCCGACCCGGGTCAGGGACCGCGCGGCGACCGCGCGGGCGCTGTCGCCCCTGCTCGGCCTGCCGGCCTCCGAGCTGGCCGAGCGGATGAAGCCGCGCGCCCTGGAGAACGGGGTGCCCTCCCAGTTCGAGTACCTGGCCCGGGGCGTCGACGTCCCCACCGCCAAGAAGATCGTGGCGCTCGACCTGTTCGGCATCGGCGTGCACCGCGACGAGCGGCGCGAGGTGCCCGGCGGCGACCTGGCCGCCAACCTGATCGGCTTCACCAGCCAGGACATGGTCGGCCTGGAGGGGCTGGAGGCCCGCTACGACGACCTGCTGCGCGGCGAGAACGGCCGCAAGGTCTACGAGGCCGGCCAGGGCAAGCTGGACGCGCCGATCCCCGGTGGCTACAGCAGCACCACCCCGGCCAAGCCGGGCAACTCCCTGCAACTGACCGTCGACCGGGACCTCCAGTTCAAGTCGCAGCAGGTGCTCAAGAGCCAGATGGCCAAGGTGCAGGGCAGCGTCGGCGTCGCCATCGTCCTCGACGTGCCCACCGGCGAGGTGCTGGCCCAGGCCAGCCACCCCACCTACAACGCGGCGAAGCCGCAGGAGAGCGAGCCGACCGACCGGGAGGACGCGGCCACCAGCTTCGTGGTCGACCCCGGCTCCATCCACAAGGCGATCACGTTCGGCGCGGCGCTCCAGGAGGGCGTGATCACCCCCGACACCGCGCTGCCGGTCCCCGACAGCATCGTCAGGGGCGACACCACCTTCCGCGACACCCACCCGGCGAACGGGCGGCGGATGAGCCTGCCCGGGATGCTCGCGTACTCGTCGAACGTCGGCACCATCGAGATCGCCGACAAGCTCGGCCCGGACCGGCTGATCGACTACCAGAAGCGTTTCGGGCTCGGCCAGCCCACCGGCGAGGGCATGCCGGGGGAGGCCAGCGGCCGGCTGCTGCCGGCCCAGGCGTGGAGCGGGTCGTCGTACGGGTCGGTGCCGATCGGGCACAGCGTCGACGCCACGCCGCTGCAGATGGCCGCCGCGTACGCCGCGATCGCCAACAACGGCACGTACGTCCAGCCGCACCTGATCAAGGAGGTGATCAGCGGCAAGGACGGCAGCCGTACGCCGGGCAAGGCGCCGGTCACCCGGTCGGTGCTCAGCCCGGCCAACGCGGCGGCGCTGCGCACCATGCTGGAGGCGGTCACCACCGTCGACGGGGCCACCGGGCTCGCCGCGGCGGTGCCCGGCTACCGGGTGGCCGGCAAGACCGGCACCGGCATCCGCTACGTCGACGGCAAGCAGCAGCCCGGCGAGGTCGGCTCGTTCATCGGGATGGCCCCGGCGGACGATCCGCGTTTCGTGGTGGCGGTCTTCGTGTGGAGCCCCGGCGGCGGGGGCGGGGCGGTCGCCGCGCCGGCCTTCCGCGACATCATGGGCTTCACGCTCAGCCGTAACCGGGTCCCCCCGTCCGGCGCGCCGGCGCCCAAGTTCGAGGTCTTTCCGCGCTGACCAGGCGCGGCGGGACATCATCGGTTGGTGGGGACGAACCACCGGGGCGGCTGTACGGTCGGAACCGGACGACCGGGTAGGGTCTGACGCCGTGCCCGGCAATCCACGCCCCCGTACCGTGACCGGAATCCGGCTCGGCGAACTCGCCGACCGGCTCGCCGTCGAGGCCCCTGCGGGGGCCGCCGACCAGGCGGTGACCGGGGTGACCCACGCCAGCCAGGCGGTCCGCCCCGGCGACCTGTACGCCGCGCTGCCCGGCGCCCGCCGCCACGGCGCGGAGTTCGCCGCCGCCGCGGCGGCGGCCGGCGCGGTGGCCGCCCTCACCGACCCGGCCGGCGCGCCGGCGGTGGCGCTGGCGGGCCTGCCGGCACTGGTGGTGCCCGACCCCCGCGCGGCGCTCGGCGCGCTCGCCTCCGCCGTCTACGGCGACCCCACGGCCGGCCTGACGGTCATCGGGATCACCGGCACCGCCGGCAAGACCTCCACGGCCTACCTGGTGGAGTCGGGGCTGCGCGCCGCCGGCCACGTCACCGGCCTGATCGGCACGGTGGAGACCCGGCTGGGCGACCTGGTCGTCGACAGCGTGCGGACCACCCCGGAGGCCACCGACCTGCACGCCATGCTCGCCGCCGCCCGGGAGCGCGGGGTCACCGCGCTGGTCATGGAGGTCTCCAGCCATGCCCTGGCCATGGGCCGGGTCGGCGGGGTGCGGTTCACCGTCGGCGGCTACACCAACTTCGGCTCCGACCACCTGGACTTCCACGCCGACTCGGCGGACTACTTCGCGGCGAAGGCGCAGCTGTTCGACGGGCGCTGCGCCGTCGAGGTGCTCAACCACGACGACCCGGCGCTGCGCCCGCTGTTCACCCCCGCCACGGTCAGCTACTCGGCCGCCGGCGACCCCACCGCCACCTGGTACGCCACCGACGTCGACGGCGAGGGCTACGCGCAGCGGTTCACCGCGCACGGCCCCGACGGGCTGACCGTGCCGGCCGGGGTGGCGCTGCCCGGACGGCACAACGTCGCCAACGCGCTGCTGGCCATCGCCGCGCTGGTCGGCGCGGGCGTGGACGCGTCCACCGCCGCCGCCGGGGTGGCCGCCTGCGGCGGGGTGCCCGGCCGGCTGGAGCTGGTCTCGGCGGCCGGCCCGGTGCGCGGGGTGGTCGACTACGCGCACAAGACCGACGCGATCGTGGCGGCCCTGGCCGCGCTGCGCGAGCTGAGCGCCGGGCGGCTGATCTGCGTCATCGGCGCCGGCGGCGACCGCGACCGCGGCAAGCGGCCGGAGATGGGCGCCGCCGCCGCCCGGGGGGCCGACGTGGTGCTGGTGACCGACGACAACCCGCGCACCGAGGAGCCGGCGGCGATCCGGGCGGAGGTGCTGGCCGGGGCGTACGCCGTCGCCACGCCGGCCCGGGTCGTCGAGGTGGCTGGTCGGCGCGCGGCGATCGACGAGGCGGTCCGGCTGGCCGCCCCGGGGGACGTGGTCGCCGTGCTCGGCAAGGGCCACGAACGCGGGCAGGAGGTGGGCGGCGAGGTGCTGCCCTTCGACGACCGCACGGAGCTGGCCGACGCGCTGCGCGCCCGCTTCGGGGACCTGGCGGCCCGGCGATGATCCCGCTGACGCTGGCCGAGGTGGCCGAGGCCGTCGGCGGCCGGCTGGCCGCCGCCGACCCCGCCGCCCGGGTGACCGGCCCGGTGGAGTTCGACTCGCGCAAGGCCGGGCCGGGCGCGCTGTTCGTCGCGTTCCCCGGCGAGAAGGTCGACGGCCACGACTACGCCGCCGGTGCCGTGGCCGCCGGCGCGGTGGCGGTGCTCGGCACCCGCGAGGTGCCCGGGGTGCCGATGGTGCTCGTCGGCGACGCCCTCGACGCGATGGGCCGGCTGGCCCGCGCGGTCGTGGACCGGCTGCCCGCGCTGACCGTGATCGGGCTGACCGGATCGTCGGGCAAGACCACCACGAAGGACCTGATCGCCCAGCTCACCGCGCGGCTCGGCCCCACGGTGGCCCCGCCCGGGTCGTTCAACAACGAGCTGGGGCACCCGTGGACGGCGTTGCAGGCCGGCCCGGACACCCGCTTCCTGGTGCTGGAGAAGGGCGCCCGGGGGGTGGGGCACGTGCGCTACCTGTGCGAGGTGGTGCCGCCGCGCATCTCGGTGGTGCTCAACGTCGGCGTGGCACATCTCGGCGAGTTCGGCTCGGTGGAGAACATCGCGCTGGCCAAGGGGGAGCTGGTCGAGTCGCTGCCCGCCGCCGGGCTGGCCGTGCTCAACGCCGACGACCCCCTCGTCGACGCGATGGCCGCCCGCACCGCCGCCCGCGTCGTGCGCTACGGCGAGGCCGCGCACGCCGACGTGCGGGCCGTGGACGTGACGCTGGACGGGCGGGGCCGCGCCGCGTACACCCTGGTCACACCGGAGGGGACCGCGGCCGTGCGGCTCGGGCTCACCGGCCGGCACCAGGTGTCGAACTCGCTGGCCGCCGCGGCGGTCGCCCGGGAGCTGGGCATGCCGCTGGCCGAGCTGGCCGCCGCGCTGGGCGAGCTGGGCCTGGTCTCCACCCGCCGGATGGACGTCTTCGAGCGACCCGACGGCGTGACGGTGATCGACGACTCGTACAACGCGAACCCGGCGTCCACGGCGGTGGCGCTGCGGGCCCTCGCGGGGATGCGTGGGGTGGGGCGGGCGGTCGCGGTGCTCGGCTACATGGCGGAGCTGGGGGAGTACGAACGACAGGGGCACCTGGAGGTCGGCCGGCTCGCGGCTGAGCTGGGTGTGGACCGGCTGCTCGTGGTGGGCGAGCCGGCGGCGCCGATCCATGAGGGCGCGACAGCGGTAGCGGACTGGGGAGGAGGATCGGTGCTGCTCACCGATCAGGCGGCGGCCGTCGAGGTGCTGCGCAGTGAACTACGGGCGGGTGACGTCGTCCTGGTGAAGGGCTCGCGGTACCGCACCTGGGAGGTGGCCGACGCGCTGCGCGCCGACGCCGCGGACGGGGGTGCCGCCGCATGAGGGCGGTGATCGTCGCCATCGGGGTGGCGTTCCTCGTCTCGCTGTTCTGCACACCGATCGCGATCAAGGTGTTCGCCCGGCTGAAGGCCGGCCAGCCGATCCGATCGAACCTCGGGCTCGCCAGCAACGAGGGCAAGAAGGGCACGCCGACGATGGGCGGCGTGGTCTTCATCCTGGCCACGGTCATCGCGTACGTCGCGGGGCACCTCGCCCTGACCACCCTGCCGGACGCCCAGATCGCCCAGGTCGAGCCGACGATCACCGCGCTGGTGCTGCTGGGCCTGATGGTGTTCTCCGGCGCGGTCGGCTTCATCGACGACTTCCTGAAGGTCCGCAAGCGGCACAGCGGCGGCCTCAACAAGCGGGGCAAGCTGGCCGGCCAGATCCTGGTCGGGGCGGCCTTCGGCGTCGTCGCGCTCTACTTCCCGAGCAGCATGACCGACGCCAGCGGCGCGGCGACCAACACCGAGACCGTCGGCGCCAGCACGCTGAGCTTCATCCGGGACATCCCCGCGCTGGACGTCACCAAGATCGGCGCGGTGGTCATCTTCATCTTCGTGGTGATGGCGGCGACCAACGGCGTGAACCTCACCGACGGCCTGGACGGCCTGGCCACCGGCGCGTCGGTGATGGTCCTCGCCGCGTACGCGCTGATCGCGTTCTGGCAGTACCGGCACTGGTGCGCCGACCCGTCGTACACGGCGAACCCGGAGAACTACTGCTACACGGTGCGGGACCCGCTGGAGATCGCGCTGATCGCCGGGGCGGCGGCCGGGGCCTGCGTGGGCTTCCTGTGGTGGAACACCTCGCCGGCCCGGATCTTCATGGGCGACACCGGCGCGCTCGGCCTGGGCGGCCTGATCGCCGGCATGGCGATGTCCACCCGCACCATCCTGCTGCTGCCGATCATCGGCGGGCTGTTCGTGATCATCACGATGTCGGTGGTCATCCAGATCATCTCGTTCCGCACCACCGGCAAGCGGGTGTTCCGGATGTCGCCGCTGCAGCACCACTTCGAGCTCGCCGGGTGGAGCGAGGTCAACATCGTGGTCCGGTTCTGGATCATCGCGGGGATCGGCGTGGCCATCGCGCTCGGCCTGTTCTACAGCGACTTCCTGGCCGCGATGGGCTGAGCCGCCGCCTCCCGCCCCCTCCTTCCACCCCGGCGACACGCCGACCACGGCGTTCGGCGGGAACGGGCCGCTCGCATTCGCGATGATGGGCGGGTGGGGGAGGACCGAGGCACCAGCGCGACAACGACCGACACGCCCGGGCGGCGCAGCCCGGGGGGCGGGCGGGGTGCCGACCCGCCGGCCGCCGCCCCGGCGTTCGGCCTGGACGCCGCCGGCGGGCTGGCCGCGCTGCGCGGCCTGCTGTCCCGGCCCCTGGCCTCGTACTACCTGCTGATCTCCAGCGCCGGCCTGCTGCTGGTCATCGGCCTGACGATGGTCTTCTCGGCCACCAGCGTGAAGAACTACGCCGAGGAGGGCAACGCCTTCGCCGACGCCACCCAGCAGGCGATCTTCGCGGTGATCGGGGTGGTGGCGTTCTGGGTGTGCCAGCGGCTGCCGGCGAGCACCTACCGGTCCGTGGCCGGTACGGCGCTCGGCGTCGCCGTGGTGCTGCTGCTGGTGCTCAACCTGTTGCTCGCGCTGGACTCGTTCTTCGGGGTGACGCGGGTGGGGCCGCTGGAGGCCAACCTGCTGTGGCTGTTCGTCGGCGGCGTCCAGCTCCAGCCCTCCGAGCTGGCGAAGTTCGCGCTGGTGCTGTGGGGCGCCGACGTGCTGGCCCGCAAGGGCGCCCGGCTCGGCTGGTGGAAGGAGCTGGCCACCCCGCTGTTCCCCGTGGTCGCGCTGCTGTTCGTGCTGGTCGGCTACAACGACGTCGGCACGATGCTCTGCCTGTTGGCCCTCGTCGTCGGCCTGCTCTGGGCGGCCGGGGTGCGCACCAAGGTCTTCGCCGTGCTGTCGGTGATCGGGCTGGTCGGCATCGGGCTGCTCGTCGCCGCGGCCTCGCTGGGCGCGGGCTCGGGCGCGAAGGGTGAGGAGAACTACCGGCTGGCCCGGCTCACCACCTTCGTCAACCCGCCGCCGCCGCAGGAGTGCTTCGCCGAGCAGTGCTACCAGGTCGCCCAGGCCCGCAACGCCATCGAGCACGGCGGCTGGTTCGGTGTCGGGCTGGGCAAGAGCAGCTTCAAGTTCGGCTGGCTGCCCGAGGCGCACAACGACTTCATCTTCGCCGTGCTCGCCGAGGAGCTGGGCGTGGTCGGCAGCGTCGTGCTGATCACCCTCTTCGCGGTGCTCGGCTACACCGGGCTGCGCATCGCCCGGCGGGTGGAGGACCCGTTCCGCCGACTCGCCGCCGCCGGGGCCACCACCTGGCTGGTCGGCCAGGCGATCATCAACATCGGCGGGGTCGTCGGCCTGATGCCGCTGACCGGTGTGCCGCTGCCGTTCATCTCCGACGGCGGAAGCGCCCTGGTGGTGACCATGGCGGCGGTCGGCATGCTCGCCTCGTTCGCCCGCTGCGAACCCGACGCGGCCCGAGCCCTGCATGCCCGTCCGCCCGCCCGATGGGTCCGACTACTCTGGGCCCCGTTGCCGCCGCTTCCCGGCCGGCGCCGTCGCCCGGCGCCGCCACCGGCGGACCGTGGGTCCGTACCCCGGTCGCGGGCGCGGCGCGAGGACGACCAGGCCGCATCCCGTGGCGCCCGGCCGGACCGGGCCCGGGGCGGCACGGCGAGCGAGAGGAGACGCTGATGGGTCCGCTGCGTTCGGTGGTGCTCTGCGGAGGGGGCACGGGTGGCCACATCTACCCGCTGCTCGCCTTCGCCGACTGCCTGCGCCGACACGACCCGGGCGTCCGGATCACCTGCCTCGGCACACCCAAGGGCCTGGAGAACGAGCTGATCCCGCCGGCCGGCTACGACCTGCGGCAGATCCCGGCCTACCAGCTGCCCCGGTCGGTCAACATGAGCCTGGTCCGCACCCCGGACCGGATGTGGAAGGCGGCCCGCGCGGCGGGCAAGGTGATCGACGAGGTCCAGGCCGACGTGGTCGTCGGCTTCGGCGGGTACGTCTCGGTGCCCGGCTACCTGGCCGCCTGGCGGCGCGAGCTGCCGATCGTCATCCACGAGGTGAACGTGCCACCGGGGGTGGCCAACCGGCTCGGCATGAAGTTCACGAGCAACGTCGCGGTGGGCTTCCCGCACCAGCCGGTGCAGGCCGAGGCGCTGCGCGACGCCCGGGTGGTCGGCGTGCCGCTGCGCCGGGGCATCGCCGGGCTGGACCGGGCCGCCAACGCCGCCGCCGCCCGCGCCCACTTCGGACTCCGGCCGGACCTGCCGGTGCTCTTCGTCGCCGGTGGCTCGCAGGGCGCCCGGTCGATCAACCTCGCCGTCGCGGGCGCGGCCAAGGAGCTGGCCCGGCACGGCGTGCAGGTGCTGCACGTGATGGGCGCCCGCAACGAGCCGGTGCCGGTTCCCACCGACCTGCCGGTGCCGTACGTGACGCTGCCGTACCTGTCCCAGATGGAGATCGGCTACGCCGCCGCCGACCTGATGCTCGCCCGGGGCGGGGCGATGACCTGCGCCGAGGTCGCCGCGATCGGGCTGCCCACCGTCTACGTGCCGTACCCGCACAGCAACCAGGAGCAGAAGCGCAACGCGCTGCCCGTGGTGGAGGCCGGTGGCGGGTTGCTCGTGGACGACGCCGAGCTGACCCCGGCCTGGGTGGAGCGCACCGTCATCCCGCTGATCCGCGACCCGCACCGGCTCGCCGCGATGGGTGCCGCCGCGGCGGCGTACGGGCGACGCGACGGCGACGAGGCGCTGCTGAACTTCGTCTACGAGGCGGTGGCCCGATGAGGGGCCGGGCCGTCGCGACCGGAAGGTGCCCGTCATGAACACCGCGCAGTTCACCCCGGCCGGCACGCTGACCGCCGAGGACCTGGGCCGGATCCACCTGATCGGGGTCGGCGGCGTCGGCATGAGCGGACTGGCCCGGCTCTTCCTCACCCGGGGCCTGCCGGTCTCCGGCAGCGAGCTGCGGGAGTGGCCGTCGCTGGCCGGGATGCGGGCGCTGGGCGGGACGATCCAGATGACCCACGAGCCGGCCAACCTCGACGGCGTCGACACGGTCGTCTACTCCTCGGCGATTCCGCAGGACCACGTGGAGATGGTGGAGGCGCGCCGGCGCGGGCTGCGGGTGCTGCACCGCTCCGAGGCCCTCGCGGCGGCGATGACCGGCCGGCGCACGGTGGCGATCGCCGGCACCCACGGCAAGACCACCACCACCTCGATGGTGACGATGGTGCTCCAGCAGGCCGGCACCGATCCGTCCTTCGTGATCGGTGGGGAGATCTCCGAGGTGGGCTCCGGGGCGCACCACGGCACGGGCGAGCACTTCGTGGTCGAGGCCGACGAGAGCGACCGGTCGTTCCTGATCTACCGCCCGTACGTCTCGGTGATCACCAACATCGAGGCCGACCACCTCAACACGTACGGGGACCTGGCCACGCTGGAGGCGGCGTTCGCCGAGTTCGCCCGGCTCACCGACCCGGACGGGTTCATCGTCACCTGCGCCGACGACCCGGGCGGGCGGCGGCTGGCGCAGACGCTGCGCGCCGAGGGGCGCCGGGTGCACACGTACGGGGAGGCGGCCGACGCCGATCTGCGGCTGAGCGAGGTCGTCTCCTCCGCGCGGGGGGTGCGCTACCTCGCCGAGGTCGACGGGCGTTCGCTGGGCGAGTTCCGGCTGCCGGTGCCGGGGCGGCACATGGGGCTCAACAGCGCGTCGGCGGTGCTCACCGCGTACCTGCTGGGGTTGCCCGTCGAGGCGGCGGAGGCCGCGCTCGCGGCGTTTCCCGGGGTGCGGCGGCGCTTCGAGCGCAAGGGCGTCGCCGACGGGGTGCTGGTCTACGACGAGTACGCCTACCACCCGACCTCGATGACGCTGGCGATGCGGACGCTGCGCGAGGTGGCCGGCGACGGGCGGCTGATCGTGGTGTTCCAGCCCTACCGGCTCTACCGCACCCGCGACCTCCAGGCGGAGATCGCCGCCGCCCTGGGCCTCGCCGACGAGCTGGTGCTGCTGGAGGTCTTCGGCCCCGGCGAGCTGCGCGAGCCCGGGGAGGGATCGGCGGCGCTGGTCGAGGCGGTGCCGCTGCCGGCCGACCGGAAGGTCTTCGTCGGCTCCTGGGAGGACGCGCCGGTCGAGGTGGCCCGCCGGGCGCGTCCGGGCGACGTGGTGGTGACGATGGGCGCCCCGCCGATCTCGCTGATGGGCGACGAGCTGCTGGCGGCCCTGTCGGCCCGCGCCGGTGACACCGCCGGCCCAGCGGGCGGCTCGGCGGCCACCGCCGGATGAGCCCCGGTCCGGCGCGCGGCCGGACGGCCGGCGCGGACCCCGGCGGCGGCCGGCGGGGGCCGGTGCGACGCTGGCAGCTGGTGCGGGCCGGTTCGGACGCGGTGCCGCCGTCGACCCGGCGGTTCATGGCCCGGGCCCGGCAGCGCCGGATGCGCGCGGCGCTGCCCTGGGCGGTGACCGCCGGGGTGCTGACCGTGGCCGCGCTGGTGGCCTGGACGGTGCTCGGCACCGGGCTGCTCGGGGTGCGCGAGGTGCGGGTGGAGGGCGCCGAGCTGGTCACCGCGGTGGAGGTCCGCGAGGCCGCCGCGGTGCCGGACGACCAGCCGCTGGCGCGGGTCGACCTGGCCGCCGTCGCCCGGCGGATCGGCACCCTCGCCCCGGTGCAGCGGGCGACGGTCACCCGGGACTGGCCGGGCGCGCTGGTGGTGCGGGTGGTGGAGCGCACGCCGGTGGCGGCGGTGCCGCAGGGCGAGCGGTTCGCCGTGGTCGACGGCTCCGGGGTGGTGTTCCGGTCGGTGCCCCGGCAGCCGGACGGCCTGCCGGTGGTGCGGGTCGGTCGGCCGGGGCCGGCGGATCCGGGCACCCTGGCCGGGCTGGAGGTGCTGGGCGCGCTGACCCCGGAGCTGCGCGGGCAGCTGGTGGAGGTCGGCGTCGAGGGACTGGCCCGGATCAGCCTGCGGCTGCGCGGCGACCGGACCGTCGTCTGGGGGGACGCCACCCGGGGCGCGGACAAGGCCCGGGTGGCCACCGCCCTGCTCGGTCGGAAGGCCGACACGATCGATGTGAGCGCGCCGGACGTGGTCACCTTCAAGTGACCGACCGGTCAGCGGTCCGCCCGTGCCGGGTGGCCCGTGGCGCGGGTCGGGCGGCGGCGCGGGCCGGCCCGGGGGCCCGCCCGGGGGCCCGGAAGGTGAGGCGTGGCCCTCTCCGGCGGCGACACGCCGGGCGGGTCCTTGGCTCCGGGCGTGGGGCCGCTTACGTTGCCCCGAAGAGGATCAGTAGTTGACATAACAGTAAGCCTCTAGTAGAGGGTTAGGGTTCACCTCTCGCCTCGTGGGGGCCGGGCCGTGTCGGCGCTGGTCTGGCCAAGCCGTGTGGGGTCGGCCCATGCCAATCTCGAAGGGAAAGGACCGGAGATGACACCTCCGCACAACTACCTGGCGGTCATCAAGGTCGTCGGCATCGGGGGCGGCGGCGTCAACGCCGTCAACCGGATGATCGAGGTTGGGCTCAAGGGCGTCGAGTTCATCGCGATCAACACCGACGCGCAGGCGCTGCTGATGAGCGACGCCGATGTCAAGCTGGACGTGGGGCGCGAGCTGACCCGGGGGCTCGGCGCCGGCGCCAACCCCGACGTCGGCAAGAACGCCGCCGAGGACCACCGCGACGAGATCGAGGAGGTGCTCAAGGGCGCCGACATGGTCTTCGTGACCTGCGGCGAGGGCGGCGGCACCGGCACCGGCGGCGCGCCCGTGGTGGCGAACATCGCCCGCAAGCTCGGCGCGCTGACCATCGGCGTGGTCACCCGGCCGTTCTCGTTCGAGGGCAAGCGCCGCCAGGTGCAGGCCGAGGCGGGAATAGACGAGCTGCGCAACCAGTGCGACACGCTGATCGTCATCCCCAACGACCGGCTGCTGGCACTCGGCGACCGGAACATCAGCATGATGGACGCGTTCCGCACGGCCGACCAGGTGCTCCTCTCCGGCGTCCAGGGCATCACCGACCTGATCACCACCCCGGGTCTGATCAACCTGGACTTCGCCGACGTCAAGAGCGTGATGAGCGGCGCGGGCAGCGCGCTCATGGGCATCGGCAGCGCCCGGGGCGAGAACCGCGCGGTCGAGGCGGCGGAGGCGGCCATCTCCAGCCCGCTGCTGGAGCAGAGCATGGACGGCGCGCGCGGCGTGCTGCTCTCCATCGCCGGCGGCTCCGACCTCGGCCTGTTCGAGATCAACGACGCGGCCCAGCTGGTCACCGACGCGGCCCACCCGGACGCCAACATCATCTTCGGCGCGGTCATCGACGACGCCCTCGGCGACGAGGTGCGGGTCACCGTGATCGCCGCCGGGTTCGACGGCGGGACGCCGGCGTACAAGCCCGAGCCGAGCCGCAAGAGCAACCAGAACCAGCCGACCCAGCCGACCACGCCGACGCCGCCCCCGACCACGATGCCCGCGCCGTCCCAGTCGCCGCGGCGGGTGCTCTTCGACGACGTGGACGTGCCGGACTTCCTCAAGAACGGATCCTGACCGCCCGAGATGACCGACGTGAACCCGACGGTGCACCCTGGTCCGGGGCACCCCGACCGCCGGGCCGAGTTGGCGGCCGGGCTGGCCCGGGTCCGGTCCCGCATCGCCGACGCCTGCGCGGCGGCGGGGCGGGACCGCGCCGACGTCACCATGGTCGCGGTGACCAAGACCTATCCGGCCTCCGACGTGCTGGCCCTGGCCGGGCTCGGCGTGGTCGACATGGGGGAGAACCGTGACCAGGAGGCCGCCGGCAAGGCCGCCGAGGTGACCGCCGCCGGGGTGACGCCCCGCTGGCACTTCATCGGGCAGTTGCAGCGCAACAAGTGCCGGTCGGTGGTCCGTTACGCCGAGGTCGTCCAGTCGGTCGACAGCGTCCGGCTGGCCCGGGCCCTCGACGCCGCGGCCCTGGCGGGCAGGGACCGTCCCGTCGACGTGTTGGTGCAGGTCAGCGTCGATGCCGACCCGGCCCGGGGTGGGGTGCTGCCGGGCTCGGCCGACCCGGACGCCGGGCTCGACCCGGTGGCCGAGGCGGTGGCCGGCGCGGCGGGGCTGCGGCTGGCCGGGCTGATGGCGGTGGCCCCGCTGGGCTGGGAGCCGCAGCGGGCGTTCGCCCGGCTCGCGGAGGTGGCTCAGGCGTTCCGCGTGGCCCATCCGGAGGCGGTCGCGCTCTCCGCCGGGATGAGCGGGGACCTGGAGGTCGCGATCCGATACGGCGCGACACATGTCCGCGTCGGCAGCGCGTTGCTCGGAATGCGTTCCACGCTGCGGTAGCCTGACCCGCGAGAGAAGCAAATTACATCAGTGTTGTTTCAGGAGCGGCGTCCCGTCGTCAGGGGGCGCGGCCCGCGAC
Organism: Micromonospora sp. NPDC057141; assembly: GCF_042670805.1. Taxonomy (NCBI): domain Bacteria; kingdom Bacillati; phylum Actinomycetota; class Actinomycetes; order Micromonosporales; family Micromonosporaceae; genus Micromonospora; species Micromonospora sp. NPDC057141. Next base: position 13,247 of record NZ_JBHUVA010000040.1, read on the forward strand.
CGCGAATCGTGGGCCGGGGATTGCTGTTCCGGTCCGGTGGGCAGTTGTCCACTCGCGAGAAGCGACACGGCACGGGGGCGCGTGCCGCACGGCGGACGGAAGGGCGCGGGATGGGTGCACTGCGCAAGGCGGGGGTCTGGCTCGGCCTGGTCGAGGAGGACGACGAGCGGGCGTACGACGACGGTGGCTACGACAAGAGTGGCTACCGCGAGTCGTCGCGCTACCGGCAGGGCCGGTACGCCGAGGAGTTCGACGACGATGACGATGCCGACGAGCCACCGGCGCCGCGGCCCCGGGCCGGTGAGCGGGGTCGGCTGACCGAGCGCTCCGCCACCCGCCCGCTGGACTCCGACCGGGACCGGACGGACTCCGACCGGCCGGAGCGCGGCGAGCGGGTCGAGCGGGTCGAGCGGGTCGAGCGCCCCGACCGGTCCAGCGTCCGGTCGATCACCCGCAGCTCCGGCGGTGACGGCTCCGGCGCGTTGACCTACCACACGCGGGACAACCTCGCCCTGGCGCCGCAGGCCCAGCCGAGGGAGCGGGTGGCCCCGGTGGAGGAGGAACAGCGTTACCAGATCACCACGCTGCACCCCACCACCTACCGGGAGGCCCGCACGATCGGGGAGCACTTCCGCGACGGCGTTCCGGTGATCATCAACCTCACCGAGATGGACGAGGCCGATGCCCGCCGGTTGGTTGACTTCGCCGCCGGGCTGGCCTTCGGGCTGCGCGGTACGATCGAGCGCGTGACCAACCGGGTGTTCCTGCTCTCACCGGCCAACGTCCAGGTCACCGCGGAGGACAAGGCCAAGATCGCTGAGGGTGGGTTCTTCAGCCTGAGTTAGCCCCGCCCGACCGAGGGACGTCGCCTGCTGTGTTGTCGATCCTGCTGCAAGTGCTGTACCTGATTCTGTATGTCTTCCTGATCGTTCTTCTGGCCCGGTTTGTCCTCAGCGCGGTCCTCGCCTACGGGCGTCGCTGGCAGCCAGGCCGGGGAGCGACGGTGGGGCTGGAATCCGTGTGGAGCGTCACTGATCCGCCTCTCAAGGCGTTGAGGCGTGTGATCCCTCCGCTGCGAATTGGTACCGTGAGCATCGACCTGGCCTCCCTTGTGCTCCTGGTTATCCTGTTCGTGCTGATGGAGTTCGTGTTGAAGCGGCTGATCCTCGGGTGAGAAAGACCCGCAGATCCAGCCCGCTGCGCGGCCGCAACTGACCCGAGGAGTTTCGATGCCGCTGACCCCGGCCGACGTCCACAACGTCGCCTTCAAAAAGCCGCCGATCGGCAAGCGGGGGTACGACGAGGAGGAGGTCGACGCCTTCCTGGACGAGGTCGAGCGCGAGCTTGCCCGTCTGATCGAGGAGAACAACGAGCTGCGCGCCCAGGTGGAGCGCGGCGGTCGCGGCGGTGCCCCCGCCGGTCCGGGCGGCGACGCCCGGCTCGCCGCGGAGCTCAACGACGTCAAGGCCCAGCTCGACCGGGTGCAGCGCGACAAGGTGGCCGCCGAGCAGGCCGCCCGGGCAATGCAGGCCGAGCTGGAGCAGGTCCGCGCCCAGGGGGGCCCGGCCGTGGCCGGCGACGGCGAGCAGCAGGCCCTGCGGGTGCTGATGATGGCCCAGCGCACCGCCGACGACCACGTCTCCGACGCCCGTCGCGAGGCCGACCAGCTGCTCTCCGAGGCCCGTTCCAAGGCCGAGGAGGTCACCCGCGAGGCGCGCGCCAAGGCCGACGCCCTGGAGCGCGACGCGCGCCAGCGGCACCAGGAGGCCATGGGCGGCCTGGACGCCAAGCGCACCGCGCTGCAGAAGCACATCGAGGAGCTCAAGCAGTTCGAGCGGGAGTACCGCACCCGGCTCAAGGCCTACCTGGAGAGCCAGCTGCGCGACCTCGACGGCCGTGGCCAGGGCCTGGAGGCCGAGATGACCCGGGCCGAGGGCAGTCGGGCAGTCGGGGGCAGCAACGGCCTCGCGGCAGCCGGCCTCGCCGGCTCGTACGGTGGCGGGCGCTCCGGCGCGCTGGAGTCCGGCCGCTGATCTTCGGTGCGGCGGCCGTCGTGGGGACTGCCGCCGACGTGCCAGCTGAATCCGACGCGGCGGGGGTGAGCCGTGATAGTCGCAAGCCTGTTGCTCATCCTCGTCGCGGTCGTGCTTCTGGTGGTCGGCCTCACCGGTGGCTCCAGCGTGCTGCTGACCGCGTCCATCGCGGCCAGCCTGCTGGCCGCCGTCGCGTTGGTGGTGGGTGCCCGCCAGGCGGCCGCCACCCGGGCGGCAGCCGCGCGGGTCGACCCCGACACGTCCGGGGCGCGCCGGCCACCGACGGGCCCTGACCCGTGGGACGCGGCGGGTCCTCCGGTCGGGCCGGACATTCCGGCCCAGCGCGTTTCGTCCACGATCGGCGCCGACGACCCCGGGTGGCGGCAACCGCCCGGGTCGCCGGCCGCCGCAGCCGATCCGCACGCCGACGCGGCGGGCGAGGCCGCCGCGCCCTCGGACGAGCCGCCCGCGCTGCGGGTGTCGCCGGCCGACGCGGCGCTGGTCGCCGCACTCGACGCGGAGGTCCTGGTGGTGGACGGCCGGCCCCGCTACCACCTGTCCGACTGCCCCCACCTCTACGGGCGGGAGGCCGAGCCGCTGCCGGTGGCCGAGGCGGTGCGCCTGGGTTTCAGCCCGTGCGCCCGCTGCGCGCCGGACACCGCCCTCCTCGCCGACGCCCGGCCGCTCTGACGCCGGTGGACGACACGCTCACCGTCGCCGTACGGGTCAAGCCGGGGGCCGCCCGGGCGCGCGTCGGCGGCCGGCACGACGGCCCGCACGGGCCGGCCCTGGTGATCGCCGTGAACGCCCCGCCGGTCGACGGCCGGGCCACCGAGGCGGCCCGCCGGGCCCTCGCCGACGCGCTCGGCGTCCGGCCGTCGACCGTGGCGCTGCGGGCCGGCGCGGCGAGTCGGGACAAGCTCTTCGTCGTCGAGCGCCCGACGCCGGAGCTGGCGGAGACGCTGTGCCGGCTGCGCGACGGGGCCGGCCGGTGACGGCTGGCCGCCCCGGGTCGGCATGACCCCCGGGTTCGAGCTGGCGCTGCTGCTCGGCGCCGGGGTGCTGCTGGTGGCGGTCGGCGCGGTCCGCTTCTCCACCCGCCTCGGCGTGCCCAGCCTGCTGGTCTACCTGGCCCTCGGGGTGGCGATCGGCGAGTCCGGGCTGGGCATCCGTTTCGACGACGTCGAGCTGACCCGCACCCTGGGCTTCTGCGCCCTGATCGTGATCATCGCAGAGGGCGGGCTGACCGCCCGGTGGAACACCCTGCGGCCGGTGCTCGGCCTGGCCTCGGCACTGTCCACCGTCGGGGTGGTGGTGAATATCCTGGTGGTCGGCCTGGCGGTGCATCTGCTGCTCGGGCTGGACTGGCGGCTGGCGATGCTCTACGGCGCGGTGCTCTCGTCCACCGACGCCGCCGCCGTCTTCGCCACCCTGCGCCGGCTGCGCCTGCCGCCCCGGCTGGTCGCCACCCTGGAGGCCGAGTCGGGGATGAACGACGCCCCGGTGGTGCTCCTGGTGGTGCTGCTGTCCCGCTCGGCCACCGAGGCCGGCCACCCCTGGTGGTACGAGGTGCTGCTGCTCGGCTACGAGTTGGGCGTGGGTGCCGCCGTCGGGGCGGGCGCGGGGCTCGCCGGCCGGGCGGCGCTGCGCCGGGCGGCGCTGCCCTCGGCGGGGCTGTACCCGATCGCGGTGGTCGGCTTCACCGTGCTCGCGTATGCCGCCGGCGCGGTGTTGCACGCGTCGGGCTTCCTCGCCGTGTACGTGGCGGGGGTGCTGCTGGGCAACGCCCGGCTGCCGCACCGGCAGGCCATCCTCGGTTTCGCCGACGGGCTGGCCTGGCTGGCCCAGATCGGCCTGTTCGTGCTGCTCGGGCTGCTGGTCTCGCCGGGCCGGCTGGAGGCGGCGGTGCTGCCGGCGGTCGTCGCCGGGCTGGCGCTGCTGCTGCTGGCCCGGCCGCTGTCGGTGGCGGTGTCGGCCACCCCGTTCCGCATCGGCCCGCGCGAGCAGGCGTTCCTGTCCTGGGCGGGGCTGCGCGGGGCGGTGCCGATCGTGCTGGCGACCATCCCGCTGTCGCAGCGGGTGCCGGGGGCGGAGCAGCTCTTCGACGCGGTCTTCGTGCTGGTGGTGATCTTCACGGTGCTCCAGGCGGGCACGCTCGCCCCGGCCGCGCGCCGGCTGCGGGTCACCGCGCCCGCCGAGCTGGCCGAGATTCGGGTGGAGACCGCGCCCCTGGAGCGGATGCGGGCCGACCTGCTCCAGCTGGAGGTGCCGCCGGGTTCGCGGCTGGGCGGGGTGCACGTGGACGAGCTGCGGCTGCCGGTGGGCGCGTCGGTGACGCTGGTGCTGCGCGACGGGGTGGGCTTCGTGCCCGGCCTGGACACCCGGCTGAAGACGGGCGACAGCCTGCTGATCGTGGCCACCACCGGGGTGCGGGACGCCGCCGAGCGCCGGCTGCGGGCGGTCAGCCGCCGGGGCCGCCTGGCCCGGTGGTTTGGCGAGTACGGCGACGACCGCGACAACTGATCTGCTAGCGTTCCTTTTGCCCATTTGAGGGCTTTCGGGGCGGAATAGTGGTGCGGCGGTGCGGCACGTTGTCGGACGCCTGTACGTTCCGTATTCTTGCCAACCTCCGGAGTGCGCGGCGATCCTTGCCGCGCGCCCGTTTTGTTACCTGGGGGCGCCAGGCCGGTGACCCCTGTCCAGAGGCCGTGGCACGCCGCGGTCCCGTGGCGCGAGGGAGTGACGATGGTGAAGCCAGCCGACACCAGGACCGCCGGGCGCAAGCCGGTGGCCAGGACCACCCGCAGCGCGGCGGAGACCGAGAAGATCCGGGCGGCGCTGGCGGCCCGCCGTGACGAGCTGAGCGCCGAGTACGATCAGACGCTGAGCGAGATCACCGAGCTGCAGCGCGACCGGCTGACCGACTCGGCCGGGGACGACCAGGCCGACACCGGCACCAAGACGTTCGAGCGGGAGCAGGAGATCTCACTCGCCAACAGCATCCGGGAACGGATCACGCAGGTCGAGCGGGCCTTGGAGCGGCTCGACGAGGGCGGCTACGGCTGGTGCGAGAAGTGCGGCGACCCGATCCCGGTGGAGCGGCTCGCCGCCTTCCCGTCGGCGACCCTCTGCGTGAAGTGCAAGCAGCTGGAGGAGCGGCGCTGACCTCGCTCCCCGGCCGATCAGGACGGTGAGCGATCACCGCCGAGAGCGTCGATGGGGAGCAGATGACGGCTACACCGCCCGCCGGAACCGAAACCGGCACCGCCGAGCCGGGCGGGGGCAGGCCCCGACGCCGGGCGATCGTGATCCTCGCCGGCGTCGGCCTGTTCGCCTTCCTGGCCGACCTGCTCACCAAGCACCTCGCGCTCCAGGCGCTCAGCGACCGGGAGCCGGTGAAGCTGCTCGGGGGAGCGGTCTACCTCAGCCTCACCCGCAACAGCGGGGCGGCGTGGAGCATCGGCAGCGACCACACCTGGATCTTCCCGCTGATCACCATGGCGGTGATCGGCTGGATCGGCTGGATGGCCCTGCGGCTGCGCTCGGTGCCGTGGGCGGTCTCACTCGGCCTGGTGCTGGGCGGGGCGCTGGGCAACCTGGCCGACCGGATCTTCCGCGCCCCCGGCCACTTCGTGGGCCACGTGGTCGACATGATCAGCCTCTTCGACCCGTACGGGCAGGTGTGGCCGGTGTTCAACCTGGCAGACAGCGCGCTGGTCTGCGGCGTGGTGCTGGCCGTGTTCCTGGAGCTGACGGGCCGCCAGCGCGACGGTTCCCGGCTCGGCCGGGACAAGGCCGCCGCCGAGGCAGCCCCGGTCGAGCAGCGGGAGCGGGCGTGACGGCCGCGTTCGCCGCCGCCGGCGACCACCGTTCCCTGCCGGTCCCCGACGGCCTGGACGGGATGCGGCTCGACCAGGCCGTGTCCCGGCTGTTCGGGCTCTCCCGCACCGCCGCCGCGAACCTGGTCGACGCCGGGGACGCGCTCGTCGACGGCGTCGTCCGGCCGAACTCGCACAAGGTCAAGGCCGGCTCCTGGCTGGAGGTGACGCTGCCCGCCCCGGTCGCCCCGCCGACCGTGGTGCCGCAGGCGGCGCCCGGCCTCACCGTCGTGTACGCCGACGACGACATCGTGGTGGTGGACAAGCCGGTCGGCGTCGCCGCCCACCCCAGCCCCGGCTGGACCGGGCCGACCGTCATCGGTGGGCTGGCCGGGATCGGGCACCGCATCTCCACTAGCGGCGCGGCCGAGCGGCAGGGCGTGGTGCACCGGCTCGACGTGGGCACCACCGGGATCATGGTGGTGGCCAAGAGCGAGCAGGCGTACACGGCGCTGAAGCGGGCCTTCAAGTACCGCGAGGTGGAGAAGCGCTACCACGCCGTGGTGCAGGGGCACCCGGACCCGTCGCGCGGCACCATCGACGCCCCGATCGACCGGCACCCGCACCACGACTACCGGTGGGCGGTGGTCTCCGGCGGAAAGCCGAGCATCACCCATTACGACACGCTGGAGGCGTTCCCGGCGGCGAGCCTGCTCGACGTCCGGCTGGAGACCGGCCGTACCCACCAGATCCGGGTGCACTTCTCCTCGTTGCGCCACCCCTGCGTGGGCGATGTCACCTACGGCGCGGACCCGACCCTGTCGGCCCGGCTCGGCCTGGCCCGGCAGTGGCTGCACGCCCGGTCGTTGAGCTTCCAGCATCCGCGCACGGGCGACGAGGTCACCTTCGTCAGCGACTATCCGGACGACCTGGACCGGGCGCTGCGGATCCTCCGCGACTGACCGGTGACCAGCCGAGATTCCGGGCAGGCGGGGAGGCCCGCGCCGACGTGGCAGCGGCCCCGCGCGCTCACGGTCGCCGCGCTGCTGTCGGTGGCGGCGGTGCTGGTCACGGCGGGCTGGGCCGGTCGCCACGACCGGCCGGTGGGCGACCGCACGGTGGGCGAGGTGACCCGGCTCGGGGTGCTCCCCGGCGAGCCGATCCCCGGCTACCTGCGTGCCGCCGCCGCCGAGCTCGCGGCCCTGCCGGCGGGCGGGTCGCCGTCCGACACGTACGCGCTGGTGTCGTTCGCGGACTACCTCGCGCCGGGCCGGCTGGCCGAAGCCCTCGCCGGCGTCGCGGTGGCCGAGGTGGTGGTGCGGGCGCCGCTGCCCGGCCGGCAGACCGAGATCGTCCGGCTGTCGGCCCAGCGGCTCCCGCAGGACGTGGTCGCGGGGATGGCCGGGGTGGCGGGGCGCAAGGACCGCGAGGCCGCCGACCAGCGGGCCCGGGCCGCCGCCGCCGACGACACCGAGCTGCGCCGGGCGTACGAGACCGGGGCGCTGGTCGCGGCGGGGGAGGCGGCGGCGTACCGGGCGGGGTGTGGCTGCGCCTACGCGGCGCTCGTGCGGGCCGCGCCCGAGGCGCTGCGGGCCCTGGCCGCCCGGCCCGGGGTCCGCGCCGTCGACCCGGCCCCGGAGCTGCGTCGGCTGGACCGGGCGGTGGTGACCCCGCCGCTGCCCGAGCAGCGCGACGTGGCCCGGCCGCCGGCCGACGCCGGCCCGACGCCGGGGGTGGGCGAAACGTCGGAAGCGGCACCGACGGCGACGGGACCCGCACCCGGCGTAGCCTCGACGGTGCCCGGTGCCGCCCCGTCGGCCGCTGCGACCTCCCCGGACGCGTCCAGGAGCAGCCGAACGGTGGTGGAGAAGTGACAAAGCCGAATCAGGATGTGCGCAGACCGGTGTGGTCCGAATAGGGTTTCGTTCGTAGCCTGTCAGGCGGAGATCGATGGCGCTGGGAGGGCGAGCCTTGGACGGCACGGAGACCAGCTGGGGTCGGCCGGCCGAACCAGCACCGCGGTGGCGGGCGCTGCTCGACCGGGCTCGGCTCGGCGGTCGCACCGCGGAGCAGGCCGAGGTCGACCGCAACGCCGAGGAAGCGCCCCGCGCGGCGCCGGAGCCGTTGCCCCGGCGCGCGTCCGGCAACGGCTACGCCGGGCGGGCGGCGGCGATCGGCCCGCCGGGCGAGCAGTCGTACGGCGCGGAGCCCGGCTACCCGGCCGAGCCGGCGCGCGGCGGCTACCGGTCCGGGGCCAGCTACCGGGTGGACCCGGCCCGCCGGATCGACCCGGGTCACCAGCCGGAGCCGCCGGGCTATCAGCCGGAGCCGCCGGGCTATCAGCCGGAGCCGCCGGGCTATCAGCCGGAGCCGCTGGGCTACCAGCCCGCGCCTGCCGGCTACCCGCCCGAGCCGACCTATCAGGCCGAGCCGTCGTGGCGGCCCGGTCCCGGGCACCTCGACCCGGAGCCGCCGCGCCGCGCCGACCCGGCCCCGCCCGCCCAGTCGCGCTACTCGCTGCTCGACAACGGCGGCTACCGTCCCGAGCCGTCGCCGGTCGAGTCGCGCTACTCGCTGCTCGACAACGGCGGCTACCGTCCCGAGCCGGCCTACCCGCCGCCCCAGGCGGAGCCGGTCTACCGGGCCGAGGCGGCGTACCAGCCCGTGGCTGAGCCGGTCTACCAGCCACCGCCGGGGCCGCCTGCGGTGGTCGAGCGGGGCTATCCGGCCCGCATCGAGTGGCGGGCGCAGAGCGCCGAGAGCGAGCTGGAACGCGCCGCCGGGGTGCTCCGCCGCGACCTGGGCACCCCCCGGGTGCTCGCCTTCGCCAACCCCAAGGGCGGGGTGCACAAGACCACCGCCACGGTGCTGGCCGCCGCCACCGTCGGCAGCGTGCGCGGCCGGGGCGTGCTCGCCTGGGACGACAACGAGCTGCGCGGCACCCTCGGGCTGCGCGCCGGCAGTGCCCGGCACGCCCGGACGATCCGGCACCTGATCCACGACCTCGCCCAGATCGAGATCCTGGAGGGCTCCTCCCTGTTGGGCAGCCTCGACGACTACCTGCGGCACGCCGCCGACGGCTCGTACGACGTGCTGGCCGGGGAGGAGAGCCCCCGGTTCGCCCAGCGGCTCGACCAGTTCACCGTCAAGCGGGTGCTGGAGTTGCTGCGGCGCACCCACGACGTGGTCTGCGTGGACACCGGCAACAACGTGGAGAGCCCCAACTGGCGCACGGTGATGCAGGCCGCCGACCAGCTCGTGGTCACCACGGTGCCCCGGGAGGACGCCGCGTTCAGCGCCGACTGGATGCTCGATCTGCTGCACGAGGTCGGCATGGGCGAGCTGGCCGACAACGCGGTCACCCTGATCTCCTGCCCGACGCCGGGCCGCTCACCCTTGCAGAACGACCTGGAGCGGCACTTCGCCACCCGCACCCGGGCGGTGGCCGTGGTGCCCTACGACCCGGCGCTGGAGACCGGCTCCTCGATCGAATACCACCAGCTCCAGCCGGAGACCCGGCAGGCGTGGCTGCGCGCGGCGTCGGTCATGCTGGAACCCTTCGCCCGCTGAGGCGGCCGAGCCCGCTGCGCCGACCGAGCGGCTGTGGCGGCGGCACCGACGACCCGGGGACGCCCCCGGTCTGTAAGGATCATCGGGTGAGCCCGGACACCTCCGACGCCGACCGCCCCGCGCCCCGTCCCGACCCGCCCGCCGGGCCGGTCCCCGTGCCGCCTGCCGGTCCGGTCCCCGTGCCGCCTGCCGGTCCGTTCGCCGGGCCGCCCCACCACCTGCCCGCTGAGCTGCCCACCGCGCCGGTCCCCGCCGACGTGACCCGGCCCGAGCGCCGCCGGGGCCGGGTGGCCGGGGTGGCGCTGGGCGCGGCGGCCGTCCTGACCGCGCTGGGCGTCCCGCTGGGCCTGCTCTGGGCGGCCGTCGCCCCCGACACGCCGGTGGTCAAGACCGCCGAAGGGGCCGTCTACGCCCAGCCGCAGCCGGAGCAGCCGATCGCCGCCGACGGCTGGTTCAGCCTGCTCGGGCTCGGCTTCGGCGTGCTCGCCGCGCTGGGCCTGTGGGTGCTGCTGCGGCGGCGGCGCGGCCCGGTCGGGCTGCTCGCCGGGGCGGCCGGTGGCCTCGGCGCCGCGCTGGTGGCCTGGCAGGTGGGCCGGCGGGTCGGCCTGTCGACGTACGAGCGGCTGCTGGCGGCCGCGCCGGACGGGCAGGCGTTCACCAAGCCCGCCGACCTGCGCGCCGGGGGCCTGCACCGACTCCTCGACGTGCTGCCCCTGCCGTACGGGAACCTGCTGCTGCCGACGTTCGGCGTGGCCGTGACGTACACCCTGCTGGCCGGCTGGTCGCGCTGGCCGTCGCTGCGCCCGGAGCCCGAGCCCGAGCCCGACCTGTCCTGGGTCTACGCCGCCCCGCCCGCCGCAGGGCCGGGGGTCAGTTCGGAGCCGGCGGGTTCGCCAGCTCCGACAGCGGCACCGGAACCGCCCGCACCTGGCGCAGCAGAGCCGCCTCGCGGTTGAGCAGCCGCAGCTCGGCCCGGAGCCGGGCGGCGGTGTCGTCGACCGCGAGCAGCCGCTGCCGGTCGTCGACGGTCAGCATGGCGGTCGCGGCGACCAGGTGGGACAGCACCGTCGGGTCCTCCGGCAGCTGCTCGGAGATGTCCTCCGGGTCGGGGCGGATCAGCCCGAGATATTGCCGGAAGACCGAGATCACCCGCGCCGCGAGCAGGGCGGCGGCCTCGTCCGGGCCGCCCGGCTCGGGCAGCCACTGCACCTCGGCCGTCAGGTAGGGCTCGGTGGTCTCGTCGAGCTGCGCGACGCGGAACCGTCGCCGCCCCACGGTGACGATGTCGAAGCCGCCGTCGTCCAGCTCGGTCACCTGCCGCAGCTCGGCGGTGCAGCCGACCTCGTGCAGCGTGACGCCGCCGACCCCGGGGACGGGCCGCCCCGGCGTGCCGGGGGCCACCTCCCAGCCGGCCCGGATGGCCACCACGCCGAACTCCCGGGGGGCGCCCTCGGGCAGGCCCGTGAGGTGGCGCACCAGGGCCCGGTAGCGCTCCTCGAAAATGTGCAGCGGCAGCACCAGGCCGGGGAAGAGCACCGTCCCGAGGGGGAAGATCGGCAACCGTGCAGTCACGGGACCGAGCCTAGCCCGCCCGCGCCGTCCCGGCGGAGCCCGTTTCGGCCCGCTCGTTGGCCGGCGTGGCTCGGCTCACCGTCCCGGCGTGCGGGCGGCGCGGGCCGCCGCCGGCCCGGCCGCCTAGACTCGCAGGCGTGTTGAATCGGATCGACCTGCGCGGCGGCGTCCGTGACCCCCGCCGCCTGCTGCCCCGTGCCCAGCTCGACGTCTCCGTGGCGGTCGAGCGGATCCGCCCCCTCGTGGAGGCGGTCCGCGAGCATGGGTACCCGGCGATCCGCGAGGCGAGCGAGCGGTTCGACGGCGTCTCGCCGGAGCGGCTGCGGGTGCCGGTCGAGGCGATCGCCGAGGCCGAGGGGACGCTCGACCCGCAGGTCCGCGCCGCCCTGCTGGAGTCGATCAGCCGGGCCCGGCGGGTGCACGACGACCAGCGCCGCGTCGACCACACCACCCGGGTGGTGCCCGGCGGCACCGTCACCGAGCGCTGGGTGCCGGTGGACCGGGTCGGCCTCTACGTCCCCGGTGGCCTGGCGATGTACCCGTCGACCGTGGTGATGAACGTGGTCCCCGCCCAGGCGGCCGGCGTCCGGTCGCTGGTCGTGGCCAGCCCGCCGCAGCAGGAGAACGGTGGCCTGCCCGACGCCCGGGTCCTCGCGGCCTGCGCGCTGCTCGGCGTCGACGAGGTCTACGCCGTCGGCGGCGCGCAGGCGGTGGCGATGCTGGCCTACGGCGCGACGGTCGACCCCGACGGCGAGCAGCGCTGCGATCCCGTCGACATGATCACCGGTCCGGGCAACATCTGGGTCACCGCCGCGAAGCGGCTGCTGCGTGGCGTGGTCGGCATCGACGCCGAGGCCGGCCCCACCGAGATCGCGATCCTGGCCGACGACACCGCCGACCCGGCGCACGTGGCCGCCGACCTGATCAGCCAGGCCGAGCACGATCCCCTCGCGGCGAGCGTGCTGGTCACCTGCTCGGTCGCGCTGGCCGACGCGGTCGAGGCCGAGCTGGGCCGGCAGGTCCCGGCGACCAAGCACGCCGACCGGGTCACCACCGCGTTGACCGGCGAGCAGAGCGGCGTGGTGCTGGTCGACGACCTGGCGGACGGCCTGCGGGTGGTCGACGCGTACGCGGCCGAGCACCTGGAGATCCAGACCGAGAACGCCCGCGAGTGGGCGCTGCGGGTACGCAACGCCGGGGCGATCTTCGTCGGCGCGTGGTCGCCGGTGTCGCTCGGCGACTACTGCGCCGGCTCCAACCACGTGTTGCCCACCGGCGGCTGCGCCCGGCACTCCTCCGGGCTGTCCGTGCAGTCCTTCCTGCGCGGCATCCACCTGGTGGAATACTCGCAGGAGGCGTTGCGTGAGGTGGCCCCGCACGTGGTGACCCTGGCCGGGGTCGAGGACCTGCCGGCCCACGGCCAGGCGGTCGCCGTCCGCTTCCCGGGGGAGGCGCGGTGACGACGCTGGACGACCTGCCGATCCGCGACGACCTGCGCGGCCTGTCGGCGTACGGGGCGCCGCAGCTGGACGTGCCGGTGCGGCTGAACACCAACGAGAACTCCTACCCGGTGCCCGAGGCGGTGGCCGACGCGATCGGCAAGGCCCTCGCCGCCGAGCTTCGTGACCTCAACCGCTACCCGGACCGCGATGCCGTGGCGCTGCGCGCCGACCTGGCGGCCTACCTGGGGCACGGGCTCACCGTCGGGCAGGTGTGGGCGGCCAACGGCTCCAACGAGATCCAGCAGCAGCTGTTGCAGGCGTTCGGCGGGCCGGGGCGCACGGCGCTCGGCTTCACGCCGGCGTACTCGATGCACCCGCTGCTGGCGCTCGGCACCGGCACCGGGTGGGTGCCGGCGGCGCGCGGGGCCGACTTCGGGCTGCCCGCCGACGAGGCGGTGGCCCAGGTCCGCGCGCACCGCCCCGACGTGGTGTTCCTCTGCTCGCCGAACAACCCGACGGGCACGGCGCTGGACCCGGCGGTGGTCGCCGCCGTCCTCGACGCCGCGCCCGGCATGGTGGTGGTCGACGAGGCGTACGCCGAGTTCGCCCGTCCCGGCACGGTCAGCGCCCTCGCGGTGCTGCCCGGCCACCCGAGGCTGGTGGTGACCCGCACGATGAGCAAGGCGTTCGGCTTCGCCGGGGGCCGGCTGGGCTACCTCGCGGCCGACCCGGCCGTGGTAGCGGCGGTGCAGCTGGTGCGGCTGCCCTACCACCTGTCGGCGCTCACCCAGGCCGCCGCCCGCGCGGCCCTGGCGCACCGCGACGCCCTGCTGGCCACGGTCGAGGCGATCATGGTGCAGCGGGACCGGATCGTGGCCGAGCTGCGCGCCCGGGGCCACCGGGTCGCCGACAGCGACGCCAACTTCGTCCTGTTCCAGGTGGGCGGCGACCAGGCGGTGGCCTGGCGTGCCCTGCTGGAGCACGGGGTGCTCGTCCGCGACGTCGGGCTGCCCGGCTGGCTGCGGGTCACCGCCGGCACCCCCGCCGAGACCGACGCCTTCCTCACCGCGATGGAGAGTCTGTGATGAGCCGCACCGCCCGGGTCGAGCGGATCACCAAGGAGACCAAGGTCCTCGTCGAGATCGACCTCGACGGCACCGGCCGGGCCGAGATCGGCACCGGCGTCGGCTTCTACGACCACATGCTGCACCAGATCGCCCGGCACGGCGGCTTCGACCTGACCGTGCGCACCGTCGGCGACCTGGAGATCGACGCCCACCACACGATGGAGGACACGGCGCTCGCCCTGGGCGCCGCGTTCGACCAGGCGCTGGGCGACAAGGCCGGCATCCGGCGGTACGGCTCGGCGACCGTACCGATGGACGAGGTCCTCGTCCGGGCGGCCGTCGACCTGTCCGGCCGCCCGTACGTGGTGCACGACGAGCCGGCGCTCGCCCCGTACATCGGGCCGGTCTACCCGACCAGCATGACCCGGCACATCTGGGAGTCCTTCGGCCAGGCGGCCCGGATCACCCTGCACGTGGACGTGCTGCGCGCGGCCCGCCCCGGCGGCCACCCCGACGCCCACCACGTGGTGGAGGCCCAGTTCAAGGCGGTCTCCCGCGCCCTGCGCGAGGCCACGGCGCTCGACCCCCGGTCGGCCGGCGCGATCCCCAGCACGAAGGGCGCGTTGTAGCCGTGGGCGGGGTGCTGCCGACCCTGCTGCTGATCCTCGCCGGGGTGCTGGTCGGCGGGGCGTTCTCGCTGCACCGCCAGGGCGCGTCGCGCGGCGCGGTGGTGGTCGCCGCGTTGCTCGCGGTGCTGGCCACGGCCGGTGGGGTGCTCTGGCTGCTGCCCGGGGAGGGCTGATGAGCGATCGGACCAAGCGGATCGTGGTGCTCGACTACGGCTCGGGCAACCTGCGCTCGGCCGAGCGGGCCCTGGCGCGGGCCGGCGCCGACGTGACCGTGACCGACGACCTGGCCGCCGCCGCCGGGGCGGACGGCCTGGTGGTGCCGGGCGTGGGCGCGTACGCCGCCTGCATGGCCGGGATCGAGGCGCTCGGCGCGGGCCCGGTCATCGCCGAGCGGGTCGCCGCCGGCCGGCCCGTGCTGGGCATCTGCGTGGGCATGCAGGTGCTCTTCGAGCACGGCGACGAGCACGGCGTGGTCACCAAGGGGCTCGGGCTGCTGCCGGGCGCGGTGACGCGGCTGCCCGCCGCCCGGCTGCCGCACATGGGCTGGAACACGGTGCGGCCCCCGGCGTCGTCGGTGCTCTTCGCGGGCCTGCCCGCCGGCAGCCGCTTCTACTTCGTCCACTCCTACGGGGTGGTGGACCCGGCGTTGCTGACGGCTACGGGCGCGGCGGTGACCACCGCGCACCACGAGGCGGACTTCGTGGCGGCGGTGGAGCGGGGCGTGCTCTCGGCCGCCCAGTTCCACCCGGAGAAGTCGGCCGACACCGGCGCGGCGCTGCTGCGCAACTGGCTCGGCACCGTGCCCGCCGGTGGCTGAGCGGGGCCCGCGCGGCCGGGGCACCGGGCCGGGAGGCGCGGCGTGAGCAAGGAGCGGGCCCGCCGGCGCCAGGCCCGCGAGGCCCAGCTGGAGCGGGAGCGGGCCGCGCGCCGCCGCCGGGTGGCCCGCCGGGAGCGCCGCCGCGCGGTGGTACGCCGGCTGACGCCCCGCTGGCCGCGCCGCCGCACCGGCCGGCTGGCCCGCCATTCCCGGGGCGAGCGGGCCGCGATCGTCGGCCTGACCGGGGTGGCGGTGGTCGCCATCTGGAGTTTCGTCGACGACCTGGCGCTGCGGGTGGTGCTGGTCGTGCTGTTGCTGCTGGTGCTGCCGGCGGCCGTGGTGATCGCCCTGGGCCGCCGGTCCTGACGCGCAAGTTATCGATGCGAGGAGAAGAGCGTTGAGCCTCACCCTGTTGCCCGCCGTGGACGTCGCCGACGGCCAGGCCGTCCGGCTCGTGCAGGGCGCCGCCGGCAGCGAGACCGCCTACGGCGACCCCCTGGAGGCGGCGCTGGCCTGGCAGCGCGACGGCGCGGAGTGGATCCACCTGGTGGACCTGGACGCCGCGTTCGGCCGGGGTTCCAACGCCGCGCTGCTGGCCGACGTGGTCGGCCGGCTCGACGTGCGGGTGGAGCTGTCCGGCGGGATCCGGGACGACGCGTCGCTGCGGGCCGCCCTGGGCACCGGCGCGGCGCGGGTCAACATCGGCACCGCCGCGCTGGAGGACCCCGAGTGGTGTGACCGGGTCTGCGGCGAGTTCGGCGACCGGGTCGCCATCGGGCTGGACGTGCGGGGCCGTACCCTCTCGGCGCGGGGCTGGACCCGCGACGGCGGCGACCTGTACGAGGTGCTGGAGCGGCTCGACAAGGCGGGCGCCTCCCGGTATGTGGTGACCGACATCACCAAGGACGGCACCATGCGCGGGCCGAACCTGGACCTGCTGCGCGAGGTCTGCGCCTGCACCGACGCCCCGGTGATCGCCTCGGGCGGCGTCTCGACGCTGGACGACCTGCGCGCCCTGGCGACCCTGGAGCCGGTCGGCGTGGAGGGTGTGATCGCCGGCAAGGCGTTGTACGCGGGCGCGTTCACCGTGCGGCAGGCCCTCGACGTGCTCGCCGCCGCGTGACCGTCACCCGGCTGGGCTCGGGCGGCCCCTGGGAGGCGCGGTACGGCTACTCCCGGGTCGTCCGGGCCGGCGACCGGGCCGTCACGGCCGGCTGCACGGCGACGGTCGACGGCCGGGTGGTGCACGTGGGGGACGCCGCCGCGCAGACCGCCCAGGCGCTGCGGATCGGCCTGGCGGCCCTCGCCGAGGTCGGCGCGGAGCCCGGTGACGTGGTGCGCACCCGGATGTACGTGACGGACCGCGCGTACGCCGACGAGGTGGGCCGGGCCCACAGCGCGGTGTTCGGGGCGGTGCGGCCGGCGGCGACCCTGGTCGTGGTGGCTGCCCTGCTCGACCCCGAACACCTGGTCGAGGTGGAGCTGGAGGCGTACCTCGGCGACCGCTGAACCCTCGCCCCGCCGCCGGGCGGGGTGAGTCGGGGCACAGTGCGGCCGATTAGGTTGTGCGCAATTTAATCGCGCACTACGTTTCTTCCGTGACCGACGATCTGGTGCTGGGACGGCAGGTGTGCTTCGCGCTCTACGCGGCGTCGCGCGCCGTCACCGACGTCTACCGGCCGATCCTCGACGAGTTCGGCCTCACCTACCCGCAGTACCTGGTGCTGCTGGTGCTCTGGGAGCGCGGCGACGACGCGCCTGCGGTCTCCGAGCTGGGCGCCGCCCTGCGGCTGGACTCCGGCACGCTCTCCCCGCTGCTCAAGCGGCTGGAGGCCGCCGGGGCGCTGGTCCGGTCCCGGTCGGCGGCCGACGAGCGGCGGGTGGAGGTGCGCCTCACCGACGCCGGCCGCGGGCTGCGCGAGCGGATGTGCGGGGTGCCGCTGCGGGTGGCCCTGGCCACCGGGCTCACCGAGGCCGAGCTGATCGGGCTGCGCGACACCCTCACCCGGGTCACCGAGACGATCCACCGACAGAAGGAGAAATGATCACCATGCAGGTCCTCTACACCGCCAACGCCCGCGCCACCGGCGACGGCCGCGACGGCCACGTCCGCACCTTCGAGCTCGACCTCGCGATCCCGAAGGAGCTGGGCGGCGCGGGCGGCGCCGCGAACCCGGAGCAGCTCTTCGCCGCCGGGTACGCCGCCTGCTTCCACTCGGCCCTGCGCAGGGTGGCCCGGGCGGCCAAGGCCGACGTGACCGGCTCGGTCGTCGAGGCCGAGGTGGGCATCGGCGCGAACGGCAGCGGCGGCTTCGGCCTGACCGCCGCCCTCGTGGTGGACCTGCCGACCGTCCCCCGGTCCGTCGCCGAGCAGCTCGTCGCCCAGGCCCACCAGGTCTGCCCCTACTCGAACGCGACCCGGGGCAACATCGAGGTCACCCTCACCGTCCGCGAGGCCCTCGCCGCCTGAGCACGCGTCGCGCGCGGCGTCCCGCACCCGCGTGCCGCCGCGCGCCGCTCCACCGTGCAGCCCCGACCAGCGACCGAGAGGACGACGACACCATGACCGTCAACCGTGAGATCCACCTGGCCGCCCGCCCCGAGGGGTGGCCGACCGCCGACAACTTCCGCCTCGTGGAGACCGAGGTGCCGACCCCGGGCCCCGGCCAGCTCGTGGTCCGCAACCAGTTCATGTCCGTCGACCCGTACATGCGGGGGCGGATGAACGACGTCAAGTCGTACGTGCCGCCGTTCGCCCTCGACGCCCCGCTCGACGGCGGCGCGGTCGGCGAGGTGGTGGCCGGCGAGGGCAACGGGATCGTCCCGGGTGACACCGTTCTGCACGGCCTCGGCTGGCGGGAGTACGCCCTGCTCGACGCCCGGGGCGCCCGCAAGGTCGACCCGTCGCTGGCCCCGGTGAGCGCATACCTGGGCGTGCTCGGCATGACCGGGCTGACCGCGTACGCCGGCCTGCTCGACGTGGCGGCCATGCAGCCGGGCGAGAGCGTCTTCGTCTCCGGCGCGGCCGGCGCGGTGGGCAGCATGGTCGGCCAGATCGCCAAGCTGCGGGGCGCCGCCCACGTGGTCGGCAGCGCCGGCTCGCCGGCCAAGGTCGAGCGGCTCAGGGCGCTCGGCTTCGACGCCGCGTTCGACTACCACGACGGCCCCGTGCGGGACCAGTTGAAGGCCGCCGCCCCGAACGGGATCGACGTCTACTTCGACAACGTCGGCGGCGAGCACCTGGAGGCCGCCATCGGCGCGCTGCGGCTGCACGGCCGGGCCGCCGTCTGCGGCATGATCGCGCAATACAACGCCACCGAGCCGCCGGCCGCGCCGCGCAACCTGGCGCTGCTCATCGGCAAGCGGCTCACCCTGCGCGGCTTCCTCGTCGGCGACCACGGCCACCTGCGCGACCAGTTCGTCCAGGAGGTCGCCGGCTGGCTGCGCGACGGCAGGCTCTCGTACGACGAGACGGTCGTCGACGGCATAGCCGCCGCCCCGGAGGCGTTCCTCGGCCTGCTGCGCGGCGAGAACCTCGGCAAGATGCTGGTGCGCTTGTAGGCGGGTAGGGGCGATAGGCTTCGCGGCATGACGGTGGCGGTGCGGGTGATCCCGTGTCTGGACGTGGACGCCGGGCGGGTGGTCAAAGGGGTCAACTTCCTCGACCTGCGCGACGCCGGCGACCCGGTGGAGCTGGCGGCGGCGTACGACCGGGCGGGCGCGGACGAGCTCACGTTCCTGGACGTGACCGCCTCCTCCAGCGACCGGGGCACCATGCTCGACGTGGTGCGGCGCACCGCCGAGTCGGTGTTCATCCCGCTCACCGTGGGCGGCGGCGTGCGGCAGGTCGCCGACGTCGACACGCTGCTGCGGGCCGGCGCCGACAAGGTCGGGGTGAACACCGCCGCCATCGCCCGGCCCGAGCTGATCGCCGAGATCGCCGACCGGTTCGGCCGGCAGGTGCTGGTGCTCTCCCTCGACGTACGCCGGGCGCCGGCCGGCACCACCGCGAGCGGCTTCGAGGTGACCACCCACGGGGGGCGCCGGGGCACCGGGATCGACGCCGTCGAGTGGGCGCGGCGCGGCGCGGAGCTGGGCGCGGGAGAGATCCTGCTCAACTCGATGGACGCCGACGGCACCAAGGCCGGCTTCGACCTGGAGCTGATCGGCGCGGTCCGTGCCGTCGTCGACGTGCCGGTGGTGGCCAGCGGCGGTGCGGGCGAGGTGGCCCACTTCCCGCCGGCCATCGCCGCCGGGGCCGACGCGGTGCTCGCCGCCAGCGTCTTCCACTTCGGCGAGCTGACCGTCGCCGAGGTCAAGGACGCCCTGCGCGGCTCGGGTCACCCCGTGCGCTGACCCCGCCCGGTGCTGCTCCGGGCGATCCGGTCTGGCCCTGTCGGTGCCGGTGCGGTCCGGGGGCCCCTGGGCAGCCGCCCGCACAGCGGGGCGCTGCCGCGAGCACGAACGCGAGCACGACGGCGGCACGGCCGGGTGGTGAGCCGGGCGCATGAACGGGGCAGCTGCCAAGGACCTGCTCGATCACCTCTTGGCGGCGGTCGCGCTGGTTGGGCGGCGGTCGCGCTGGCTGCGCACCCCCCGTCCGGCCGGGCCCCGTCAGGGGCGCCCGGAGTGGCCCTCCGGGGAGCGGCGCGGGGCCGGGATCGAGCGGACGGTGTACTCCTGCACGGCGGCGGCGTGCTCGTCCTCGGGGAGGGTCCAGTCGGCGCTGCCCGGGGTGTGTCGTCGGCTCAGCACGCCCTGCACCGTGTCGACCGCCGTGGCCAGGCCGGCGCTCGGGCGGGTGCGCCAGAGCTTCTCCCCGTCGGGGGTGAGCCGGAACCAGCCGTCGGTGACGCTGACCAGGCCGGCGCCGACGAGCCGGCGGACCGCGGTCTCCACGTCGTGCCGCTCGGGGATGGCGTGGTTGAGATGGTCGGCTGTGGAGAGCACGTCAGCGAGCCGGACGCCCTCGGGACGCCGGGTGGACGCCGACCTGCGGTGCCGGCCCGCGCCGTTGGCGATCACCAGTGAAACGAAGATCCAGGCGTCGGTCCAGTGCCATCCGCTCTCCCCCATGCAGGAATGATGCCGTGCGCCGCCCCCGGAGGAAACACCTACTTTTTCGATAGGGGCATCGCCGCAGCTCAGCGCGGCTGTGCGGTTACGGAGCGGCGGGGCGCGGCTCGGCGACCCCCACCTCGACCGGCCCCACCTCGACCGACCCCGCCCCGACCGTGAACAGGGGCAGGAACAGCTGGGCCAGCGGCCCGATGGCGAGGGCGTACGCGACGGTGCCGACGCCGACGGTGCCGCCGAGCAGCCAGCCGAGGGCCAGCACGGTGACCTCGATGACGGTGCGGACCAGCCGGACGGACCGCCCGGGGCGACGTGCCACGTACCCGGTCATCAGGCCGTCGCGGGGGCCGGGGCCGAGCCGCGCGCCCAGGTAGAGGGCGGTGGCGGCGCCGTTGGCGACGATCCCGACGACCAGCAGCGCCGCCCGCCCGACCAGCGGAGCGCCACCGGGCAGCACGGCCAGGGTAGCGTCGACCACCAGGCCGATCACCAGCACGTTGCTGACCGTGCCGAGGCCCGGGCGTTGCCGTAGCGGGACCCACAGCAGGAGCACGAGCGCGCCGACGGCGATGGTGACGGTGCCGAACGACAGCCCGGTCCGCCGGGCGACGCCCTGGTGGAAGACGTCCCACGGGTCCAGGCCCAGACCGGAGCGGATCATCAGCCCCATGCTGACGCCGTAGAGGACCAGCCCCGTGTAGAGCTGGACCAGCCGCCGGGCGGGCCGGTGTCGTAGATTGCCAATTGCCACCATGCATGCCACCCTAGGTGCCAATCCGGCGGGCGGGAGAGCCAATATCGGGAGGGTGGCTATGACGAGTCAGGTGCGTGGGGGCCAATTGGCTCGGCTGCTTGGGCAGTGGCACGCGCTGCCGGGCCGCCGGCGCAGCCCGGACTACGCCGCGCTCGCCGGCGCCGTCCGAGGGCTGCTCGCCGACGGTCGCCTGCCCCTGGGGGTACGCCTGCCGGCGGAGCGGGAGCTGGCCGAGGCGCTGCGGATCAGCCGGACCACGGTGACCGCCGCGTACCGGCAGCTGCGGGAGAGCGGCCACCTGGCCAGCCGCCGGGGGGCGGGCAGCTGGACCATGCTCCCGGGCACCCACCGGGTGGCCAGCACCGGCCTGTGGACCCCGCTGGACGACCGCGACATGATCGACCTCGGGGTGGCCGCGCTGGCCGCGCCGCCCGAGCTGCTGCCCGCCGCCCGGGCCGCCGCCGAGGACCTGCCCCGCTACCTGGGCGGGGCCGGCTACCACCCGACCGGCATCATCGAGCTGCGCGAGGCGGTCGCCGCCGGTTACACGGCGCGGGGCCTGCCCACCTCACCCGACCAGATCATGGTCACCAGCGGCACCCAGCACGCGCTGGACCTGGTGCTGCGGCTGGCCCTCGCACCCGGGGGCAACGTCCTGGTCGAGTCACCGACGTACCCGAACGCCCTCGCCGCCCTGGCCGCCCGCCGGGCCCGGATCACCACCCACGGCCTGGCCACCGACGCCGCCGGCTGGGACGCCGACCTGCTGCTGGGCAGCCTGCGTCAGGGGCGGCCGAAGCTGGCGTACCTGATCCCCGAGTTCCAGAACCCGACCGGGCACCTGATGCCGGTCGAGCTGCGCGAGCGGGTGGTCGGCGCGGCCCATGCCGCCGGCACCGACCTGGTGATCGACGAGTCGTTCGTGGACCTGCCGCTGGACGGCACCGAGCTGCCCCCGCCCGTCGCCACCTTCGACCGGCACTCCCGGGTGATCTCCATCGGCGGGATGAGCAAGCCCTACTGGGGCGGCCTGCGCATCGGCTGGGTCCGCGCGTCCGCCCCGCAGGTGCAGCGGCTGGCCGCCGCCCGGGTCGGGGTGGACATGGCCAGCCCGGTGCTCGACCAGCTCGTCGCGGTCCACCTGCTCGCCCAGGCGCCGGCCATCGTGGCCGCCCGCCGCACCCAGCTCGCCGCCCAGCGCGACGCCCTGACCGACGCGCTCGCGCGGCGTCTGCCCGACTGGCGGGTCACCGCGCCGCGCGGCGGCGTGACGCTCTGGGTGGAGCTGGACGGCCCGATCTCCAGCGCGCTGGCCCGCGCCGCCGAGGAGGTCGGCGTACGGCTGGCGCCCGGCCCCCGGTTCGGCCTGGACGGCACCCTCGAACGCTTCCTGCGGCTGCCGTTCACCCTGCCCGCCACGGACCTGGCGGAGGCGGTGGGCCGGCTGGCCGCGGTCCGGTACGACCTGGACCGCGCCGGCCGCCCGCGCTGGCAGGAACCGGCGGTCATCGCCTGATCCGGCCGAACCCGGCCGCCCGAGTTGGGAGACTGCGGGGTGGGCGGCGGGGCCGGGCGGGCGGGGTGCGGCGAGCAGGTGGCGCGGCGAGCACCTTGAGGGACCGGCGGCCGTGCCCCGGGACGGTGGGGCACGGCCGTCGGTGGGTCGGGGGCCGTCGGTCGGTCGGGGATCAGATCTCGGCGAGGCTGCCCTCGTACATCCGGTCGATCTCGGCCGCGAAGTTGCTCTCCACGCCCCGACGCTTGATCTTGAGCGACGGGGTCATCTCGCCGTCCTCGATGGTCAGGTCGCGGGGCAGGACGGTCACCTTCTTGATCGTCTCCCAGCGGTTGAGCTTGGCGTTGAGCTGGGCGACGTACTCCTCGACCATGGCCTGGGCCTCGTCGGACGCGGCGATCTCGGCGTAGTCGCGGCCCTCCAGGGGGCCGCCGGCCGCCCAGCCCCGGATCGCGTCCGGGTCGAGGCTGACCAGCATGGTGCAGTAGTTGCGGGCCTGGCCGATGACGACCGCCTGCGACGTGTACGGGCACAGCGCCTTGAACATGCCCTCGATGTGCGAGGGGGCGACGTACTTGCCGCCGGAGGTCTTGACCAGGTCCTTCTTCCGGTCGGTGATGCGCAGGTAGCCGTCGTCGTCGAGGCTGCCGATGTCGCCGGTGCGGAAGAAGCCGTCGTCGGTGAACGCGGCGGCCGTCTCCTCGGGGAGGTTGTGGTATCCGCGCATGACCGGCCGGCCCCGGACCAGGATCTCCCCGTCGGTGTCGATCCGGCACTCCAGGTCGCCCATCGCCCGGCCGACGGTGCCGATGCGCAGGCCGTCGGGCGGGTTGACGAAGTTGCCGGCGCTGGTCTCGGTGAGGCCGTACCCCTCGGAGATCGGCAGGTTGGCGGCGGCGAAGAAGGTGGCGATCTCCTTGCTCAGCGGCGCGGCGCCGGAGACCAGCACCCGGATCTGCCCGCCGAGGCGGGCCTGGAGCTTGCTGAACACCAGCTTCTCGGCCAGCGCGTACCGCAGCCTCAGCCCGGCCGGGACGGGCCGGCCGGTCTGCTCCAGCGCGACCTTCTCCTTGCCGACCCGCACGCCCCAGGCGAAGATCTTCGCCTTCGCGCCACCGGCGTCCTGCGCGGTGGTGACCGCCTTGTTGTAGACCTTCTCGAAGACCCGGGGCGCCCCGCACATCAGCGTCGGCCGCACGATGGCCAGCAGCTCGACCAGCTTCTCGACCCGGCCGTCGACGTAGGTGGGGAGGCCGACGTGGGTCGCCCCGCAGAGCAGGGTCTTGCCGAACGAGTGGGACAGCGGGAGCCAGAGGTATTGCAGGTCGTCGTCGCGCAGCAGCCCCATCTCGGCCTGCGCGACCCCCTCCCAGCACCAGCCGCCGTGCAGCAGCTCCACGCCCTTGGGTCGGCCGGTGGTGCCGGAGGTGTAGATGAGGGTGGCCAGGTGCTCCGGCCCGAGGTCGGCGGTCAGGCGCTCGACCAGCTCCGGGTCGTCGGTCAGCGCCCGGCTGCCCCGCTGCTCCAGCTCGGCGAGGGTCAGCTGCGGCACGGCCGCCGCCGGGTCGGGCGTGCCGTCGAAGAGCACCACGTGGGTCAGCGCAGGCAGGTGCGCGCCGGCGATCTTCGCGGCCTGGGCCGGGTTCTCGGCGAAGAGCACCCGGGAGCCGGAGTCGGCGACGATGTACGTCGCGTCGTCGGGCTCGGTGGTCGGGTAGACGGTGGTGGTGGCGCCGCCCGCGCACATGATGCCGAAGTCGGCGATCACCCAGTCGAGCCGGGTCCCCGACAGGATCGCCACCGGGTCCTCGCGGCCGACACCGAGCCCGTGCAGCCCCGCCGCGACCGCCCGGGCCCGCTGCCCGACCTGGGCCCAGGTCAGCCAGACCGGCCCGGAGTCGTCGGGGGCGGGATGGGCGAACGCGGGACGGTCGGGGGTGGCCGCCACGCGCCTGAGGAACATGTCGGGGATGGAACGGTACGGTACATCGAGAGCCATCGTTGTAGCCGCCTTCGGGGGGTGGAGGCGTGACGGGGGTCACGTCGTTTGCGGTTACCGAAGAGTATTGCCTGCACCGCGCATCGGCTAGCCCTCGCGGCGGCACACCGTACCCGAGCGGGGCTGCTTCGGGGCTCAACACCCCTGCCGGCGGCGGGTCAGATGCCGAGCCGGGCGGCCCGGAGCCGGTCGATGACCGCAGCCGCCCCCTCCAGCTGCACCCGGGCGACCCGCTGCCGGCCGGTGAGGAAGAGCACCAGCTCGCCCGGCGCGCCGACCACGCGGACGCGCTGCCCGCCCCGCCCCGCCGACAGCTCGCCGCGCCCGGGGGCCTGCACCAGCAGGTCGGCCGGGAAGCGGCGCAGTGCCAGCCGCCCCAGCACCGCGGCCCGGCGCCACAGCACGGCGTCCAGCCCCGCTGGCAGGTCGCGCGGCCGCCACCCCGCCCGGGCCCGCCGGACGTCCTCGTGGTGGATGTAGAACTCCATCGTGTTGACCAGCTCGTCGGTGACGGGGTTGCTCAGCGGGCTCCACAGTGGCGGCCGGCGCACCAGCGCCACCAGCTCGTCGAAGGGCCGCGCCGCGAGCCGCAGGCGCACCCGTTCGGCGTACCCGCGCAGCGGTGGCAGCGCGATCCCCCCGGCGGCGTCCGGCCGCCGCTCCCGCACGACGAGGTGGGCGGCGAGGTCCCGGACCGACCAGCCCTCGTTGACGGTCGGCGCGTCCGGACCCAGTTCCTGCATGAGGTCGGCGAGCGCCTCGCGCTCCGACCGGGCATACCGCGGCATGGCCCGATCGTAGGCCGGTCCGCCGCGGTCGGCCCGTCACGGCGACGACAACGGTCGACGTGATGGCCGACATAGGGTTTGCGGACAGCGGGGTGGGGCCCGTCCGGTAAGGATGAGGGAGATAATTGCAACTTACGGCGGGGGAGAGCGTGACCAGCAGGACAAGTCGGGACGTGCTCCGCAGGGGGCTGTCCGTGCTCGGCCGGGCGATCCGGGAACAGCCCCGGATCTTCGCGGTGGCGGTCAGCGGCAGCGTGCTGTTCGGCGGGCTGGTGATCGCCAGCGCGTACGTCGTCGGGGCGGTGGTCGGCGACGTCGTGGTGCCGGCGATCGCGCGCGGGTCGGTGGGCGTCGCGGCCCTCGCCCTCGCCGCCGGCGCGCTGTTCGGCATCAGCGTGCTGCGGGTGGTCGGCATCTTCGGCCGCCGGCTCGGCGCGGGCTACATGCAGTTCCGGCTCCAGGCCGCCTACCGCCGGCAGGTCACCCGCCGCTACCTGGACCTGCCGCTGTCCTGGCACCAGCGCAACGCCACCGGCACCCTGCTGTCCAACGCCAACTCCGACGTCGAGGCGGCCTGGTACCCGATCGCCCCGCTGCCCTTCGCCGTCGGCACCGTGGTCATGCTGGTCGGCGCGATCGCCTCCCTGTTCGCCACCGACTGGGCGCTGGCCCTGGTCGGGCTCGCGGTCTTCCCCGCCCTGTTCGCCCTCAACGTGGTCTACTCCCGCCGGATGGCGCCCCGTCAGGCCCGCGCCCAGCGGCTGCGCGCCGAGGTCAGTGGCATCGCCCACGAGAGTTTCGACGGCGCCCTGGTGGTCAAGACCATGGGCCGTGAGGCGCAGGAGACCGCCCGGTTCGCCGCCCGGGCCGGTGAGCTGCGCGACGCGCTGATCTCCGTCGGCCGGCTGCGCGGCGTCTTCGACCCGATGCTGGAGACCCTGCCCAGCCTCGGCACCCTCGCGGTGCTGGTGGTCGGCGCGTTCCGGCTCCGGCAGGGCGCCATCACCGTCACCGAGCTGGTCAGCGTGGCCTTCCTGTTCACCGTGCTGGCCTTCCCCGTGCGGGCCATCGGCTGGGTGCTGGCCGAGCTGCCGCGCAGCGTCGCCGGCTGGGACCGGGTGCGCCGGGTGCTCGACGCCACCGGCGAGATGCCGTACGGGGACGCCGCGCTCGATCCGGCCGACCCCACGCCGGCCACGCTCACCTTCGCCGGCGTCGGCTTCGCGTACGAGCCCGCCGAGGCGCACCTGCCCGGCACCGAGGTGCTCGGCGAGGTCACCTTCACCGTTCCAGCCGGGAAGACCGTGGCCCTGGTCGGGCCCACCGGCTCGGGCAAGTCCACCGTCGCCGCGCTGGCCGTGCGGCTGGTCGACCCGCGCGCCGGCACGGTCAGCCTCGACGGCGTCGACGTCCGCCGGCTCACCGCCGCCTCGCTGGCCGGCACCGCCGCCCTGGTCGCCCAGGTGCCGTTCGTCTTCGACGACACGGTCCGGGCGAACATCGCGCTGGACCGGCCCGGCGTCACCGACGACGACGTCTGGGCCGCGCTGCGGCTCGCCGAGGCCGACGGCTTCGTCGCCGCGCTCCCCGAGGGGCTCGACACCATGGTCGGCGAGCGGGGCACCTCGCTCTCCGGCGGGCAGCGGCAGCGGCTCACCCTGGCCCGGGCCCTGGCCGGGCGGCCCCGGCTGCTGGTCCTCGACGACGCCACCAGCGCGGTCGACCCGAGGGTGGAGGCGGCCATCCTCGCCGGGCTGCGCGCGCCGGCCGCCGGTGGCCCCGCCGCCTCGATCCTCGTGGTGGCCTACCGGCGGGCCACCATCGCGCTCGCCGACGAGGTGATCTACCTCGAGCAGGGGCGGGTGGTCGCCCGGGGCACCCACGCCGAGCTGCTCGCCACCGTCTCCGGCTACGCCGACCTGGTCACCGCCTACGAGCAGGCCGAGACCGACGGAGAGCAGCCGCCCCGCCCGTACGACGAGGTCGCCCCGCTGACCTCCGGCCTGGAAGTCGAGGTGGACCGGTGAGTGTGGTGGAGGCCGAGCGGCCGGCGGAGAACACCTGGCGCACGCTGCGGCGGGGCCTGGCCCTCTCGCCGGAGCTGCGCACCGGCCTGGCCGGCACCCTGGCGCTGGCCCTGGTCTACATGGTGGGCCGGGTCGCCGTCCCGGTCGCCGTGCAGCAGGGCATCGACAAGGGCATCGTCGACGGGCCCGACCTGGGCGTGGTGTGGAATGTCGTCGCGGCGACCGCCGCCGTGCTGGTGGTGACCACGACCTGCGGGTACCTGATGATGCGCCGGCTGTTCACGGTCAGCGAGACGGCCCTGGCCAACGTGCGCACCCGGGCGTTCCGGCACGTGCACGACCTGTCGATGCTGCACCAGCAGTCCGAGCGGCGCGGTTCGTTGGTCTCCCGGGTCACCAGCGACGTCGACCAGATCACCCAGTTCCTCCAGTGGGGCGGCGTGATCCTGATCGTCAACCTCGGCCAGCTCGTGGTGACGACGGCCGTCATGCTCGCGTACTCCTGGCAGTTGACCCTCGTGGTGCTCGGCGCGTTCGCGCCGGCGGTGCTGGTGATCCGGCAGCTCCAGCGCCGCCTCGCCGGGGCGTACGGGGTGGTCCGGCAGCGGATGGGCGCCCTGCTCGGCACCATCGGCGAGAGCGTCGTCGGCGCGCCGGTGATCCGGGCGTACGGGATCGCCGGGCGGACGGCCCGCCGGCTGGACGCGGCGATCGAGGGGCAGCAGCGGGCCCAGCAGCGGGCCATCCGGATCAGCATTCTGGGCAGCTCGGTGGGGGAGCTGGCCGCCGGGCTGGCCCTGGCCGGCGTCGTGGTGCTCGGGGTGCTGCTCGGGGTCGACGGCACCCTGTCGATCGGCCAGCTCACCGCGTTCCTGTTCCTGGTCACCCTGTTCATCCAGCCGGTGCAGATCGCCACCGAGGTGCTCAACGAGGCGCAGAACGCGATCGCCGGCTGGCGGCGGGTGCTCGACGTGCTGGACGTCGCCCCGGACGTGGCCGACCCCGGCGAGCAGGGGCGGGACCTGCCTGCGGGGCCGCTGGACATCCGCTTCGCCGGGGTCGGCTTCGCCTACCCGGGCGGGCCGCCGGTGCTGCACGAGGTGACCCTGGACATCGCGGCGAAGAGCCGGGTCGCCGTGGTGGGCGAGACCGGCAGCGGCAAGACCACGTTCGCGAAGCTGCTCACCCGGCTGATGGACCCGACCGGCGGGGCGGTGCTGCTCTCCGGCGTGCCGCTGACCGAGGTCCGGTTCGCCTCGCTGCGCTCCCGGGTGGTGATGGTGCCGCAGGACGGCTTCCTGTTCGACGCCACGGTCGGGCAGAACGTCCGTTTCGCCCGGCCGGAGCTGACCGACGCGGAGCTGACGGCCGCGTTCACCGAGCTGGGGTTGGCGGACTGGCTGGCCGGACTGCCGGCCGGGCTGGACACTCCGGTCGGCGAGCGGGGCGAGGCGCTGAGCGTGGGGGAGCGGCAGCTCGTGGCGCTGGCGCGGGCGTACGTGGCGGACCCGGACCTGCTGGTGCTGGATGAGGCGACCAGCGCGGTGGACCCGGCGACGGAGGTGCGCCTCCAGCGCACCCTGGACGCGGTGACCCGGGGCCGGACCACCCTCGCGATCGCCCACCGGCTCTCCACCGCCGAGGCCGCCGACGAGGTGGTCGTGGTGGACCGGGGCCGGATCGTGCAGCGCGGGCCGCACGACGAGCTGATCCGCGACCCCGACTCGGTCTACGGCCTGCTGCACGCCTCCTGGCTGGAGCAGACCCGCTGATCGGGCAGCGCGTGGGGACAACCGGCGAGCCGGTGGACGCGGGGGCGCGCATGGTCTACCGTGCTGCTTAGGTAAGCCTAACCTTCGGAGGTGGGTCATGCGCCCCAGTCCCGCCCTGCGCCCCACGCCCGCCGAGACCGTCCGGACGCTGGTCGCCGGCCGACTCCCGGCCATGGTCCACCTGGCCCAACGGCCCGGCCCGTTCCACGTCCGGCACGCCACCGACGCCGACGGGCGGGTGCTGCTCCTCGTCGGGGTGCACAGCGACCTGGCGGCGGCGCTGCCCCGGGGCGCGGGCTCCGACGTCGCCGTGGCGCTCGACGTGCTGGACCTGCCGCCGGCCACCGGTGCCCCGTCGCTCGGCCGCGCCTGGGTCTCCGGGTGGGCCGCCGCGCTGCACGGCGACGCGGCCCGCCGGGCCGCCCTGGACTTCGCCGAGATTGACCCGACCGGCGACCTGCTCGACGTGGGCACCCGCTTCCGGCTGTACCGCTTCGAGGTGGCCGAGGCCCGCCTGGAGCGCCCCGACGGGCTGCTGCGGATCGACCCCGTCGACTACGCCGAGGCGGAGCCGGACCCCCTGCACCCGGTGGAGACGGAGCTGCTGACCGAGCTGGCGGTGCACCACGGCCGGGAGATGGCCGCGTACGTCCGGCGTCAGCTCGGCCTGGTCGAGTCCGGCCCCGACGGTTCGCCGCGCGTGGTTCGCGTCGACCGGTACGGGCTGCTGGTCTCCCTCGGCCGGCCCGGCGCCCGGCGGCGGGCCCGGCTGGCCTTCCCGCGCCCGGTGGCCGACCACCGGGAGCTGGCCCGGCTGCTGCACCCGATGCTCTGCCAGCACCCGCGTTCCGCCGCGCCCCGCGGGTGAGAACCGTGCCCCGGGGGTGCGAGCCGCGCACCATGGGTGAGTGGGGTACCCCTGGCTACCGGATGCGTTGACAAGGGGCCCGTCCTTACCCCAGCTCCCCGCGCAGGTAGCGCTGGATCGTGGGGCCCACCGCCGCGACCAGGGTCTCCGGCGGGGCGGAGGCGACCGGTTCCAGCCGGACGACGTGCCGCATCAGCGCCAGGCCGATCAGCTGGCTGGCCACCAGCGACCCGCGCAGCGGCAGCTCCGCCGGGTCGACGTCGAGGTGGTGCAGGACCCGGCGCAGCACCTGGGTGACCAGGAACTCGCGCAGCAGCCGGGCCGTCCACTCGTTGCTCACGGCGGAGCGCAGCAGGGCGACCCCTGCGGTGCCGGCCGGGGAGTCCCAGACCCCGAGGAAGGTGCGCACCAGCCGCTCGCCGACGCCGTCGGCGTCGCCGGCCAGCACCTGGGGCAGCAACTCGCCCGGGTCGAGCGGGGCACCCATCGCGGCCACGAAGAGCTGGTCCTTGCTGCCGAAGTAGTGGTGCACCAGCGCCGGGTCGACCCCGGCCGCCGCGGCGATCGACCGGATCGAGGCCGCGTCGAAGCCCCGCTGGGCGAACGCGGCGCGCGCCGCGTCGAGGATCGCTTCGCGGGTGCCCGGATTGCCGGGCCGCCGTCCGGTGCGTCGCGTCGTCGCCATCCGCGCCCCCGTCCGCGCGTCAGCCGCTGCGGCGGCGCAGGGTGGCCGCGGCGAGCGCCAGTGCCAGCAGCACCGCCCCGGCCACCACCCCGAGGTCGCGCCACATGGTGGCCGTCGGCTCGGCGTGCGCGCCGACCTCCTGCAGCGCCTCGACGGCGTACGACAGCGGCAGCGCGTCGCTGACCGCCCGCAACCAGCCGGCCATCTCGTCGCGGGCGACGAACAGCCCGCACAGCAGCAGCTGGGGGAGCACCACGACCGGCATGAACTGCACGGCCTGGAACTCGGTGCGGGCGAACGCGCTGCAGAGCAGGCCGAGGGCGACGCCGAGCACGGCGTTGACCACGGCGATCGCGATCACCAGGGCGCTGCTGCCGGCGGTGGTCAGCCCGAACACCCAGTACGCCACCGCCGAGGCGATCGCCGCCTGGCCGGCGGCGGCGAGGCCGAACGCGATGCCGTAGCCGAAGAGCAGGTCGAGCCGGCCGAGCGGGGTGGTGAGCAGCCGTTCCAGGGTGCCGGAGGTGCGCTCGCGCAGCATCGCGATGCTGGTCACCAGGAACATGATCACGAAGGGGAAGACGCCGAGCATCACCAGGGCCACCCGGTCGAACATGCTCGGCTGGCCGGGTGGGGTGGGCTGGTCGGCGTACATGTAGTAGACGAGGGTGAGCAGCAGGGCCGGCACCAGCACGAGCAGGGCGATGGTGCGCCGGTCGTGGCGCAGCTGGCGCAGGACGCGGCCGGTGGTGGCGGCCAGGAATCGCGGGTTCACGACGCCTCCCCGGCGGCGGCGGTCTCCCCGGCGGCTGCCTCGCTGGCCCGGATCAGGCGCAGGAACGCCTCGTCGAGGTCGTCGACGCCGGCCGCGGCGCGGACCGCGTCGGGGGTGTCGTCGGCGATGAGCCGGCCCTGCCGGATCAGCAGCAGCCGGTCGCAGCGGGCCGCCTCGTCCATCACGTGGCTGGACACCAGCAGGGTCGTCCCGGCGGCGGCGAGGGCGTGGAACCGGGCCCACAGGTCGGCCCGCAGCACCGGGTCCTGCCCCACCGTCGGCTCGTCGAGGACGACCAGCTCCGGCTCGCCGACCAGGGCGCAGGCCAGCGACGCCCGGCTGCGCTGCCCGCCGGAGAGGGAGCCGACGAGCTGGCGGGCAGCGTCGGTCAGCCCGACGTCGGCCACGGCCCGGTCCGCCTCGGCCCGGCCCCGGCCGTGCAGGGCGGCGAAGTAGCGGGCGTTCTCGGCGACGGTGAGGTCGGCGTAGACGCTGGGGGCCTGGGTCAGGTAGCCCACCCGGGCGCGCAGCGCGGGGGAGCCCGCCGGCCGGCCGAGCACGGTCACCGAGCCCGAGCGGACCGTCTGCACCCCGACGACCGCCCGCATGAGGGTGGTCTTGCCGCTGCCGCTGGGCCCGAGCAGGCCGGTGACCGCGCCGCGCGGCACCGCGCACGTCACGCCGTGCAGCACCCGCCGCCGGCCCCGGTCCACGACCAGGTCGCGGACCGCGATCGCGTGGTCCATCTTCACCTCCGAAAGAATTCATCAACCGATGAACTCAACGCTAGATGAGTTTCCGGCCCACCGCAAGGGGTCGCCGGGTGGACCGGTCGGCCCGGGTGGGGACCGGGCGGGGCGGGGCCCGAGACCCGGCGAAAGGGGCTCCGGGATAGGAAAGAGAACCCTCGGGCACTAGCCTTCGGACCGGGCGTCAGCCTTCTGACCGGACAGCGCGTTCGGCATCGGGCATTGCGCCCCGATCGGGCGTACGGCACGATGGCGCGGTGGGTCACGCTGCGTTACCGGAAAATGGGTTCCTCGACGACTGGGCCGCCCGGCTGCGGCAGGGGGCCGAGCGCCCCGTCGTCGGCATCCTGCTGCGGGGCAGCCACGCCCGCCGGGCCGCCACGGCGCACAGCGACGTCGACCTCGACGTGCTCGTCACCGACGCCACGCCGGCCCGCCCGCCCGACCCGCCGATCGACGCCCCGTACGCCGCCCGCCGCGCCTACCTGGCCGCGACCGGCGGCCGGCTCACCCACGTCTCGGTGGCCGTCCGTGACGTCCGCTCCTGGCTGGACCGGCTCGCCCAGCCGGCCGACTGGGCGTTCGGGCTGCCGGTCACCGCGCCGATCCGGCTGCTCTGGGCCGACGAGCAGTGGCGTCCCCGCATCGACCTGCCGGTGCTCTGCCAGCCCGCCGACGAGCCGCGGCTGGAGGAGCTGATCGCCACGCTCGGTAAGGTCGCTGGGGCCCGGGCCCGGGGCGACCACCTCGGCGTCCGGCTGGCCGCCGCCGACCTGGCCCGGCTCTGCCCGTCCGTGCTGCGGCTGGCCAACCCGTCGGTGCGGGTGGTGTCCCGGCGGGCGGCGTTCGCCGCCGCCCTCGACCTGCCGGTCGCCCCGCCCGGATACCGCGACGACATGCTGCTCTGCCTCGGCGTGCGCCCCGGCTCCGCCGGGCAGCTCTGGGCCGCCGCCGGGCGGCTGGTCACCGGCACCGTCCCGCTGATCCGCCCGTACGCCGACGAGATCGCCGCCGTCGCCGGCGCGGACCTCGCCGAGGCCCTGTCCGACGGGCGGCTGGACCGCTACCTCGCGCAGCTCACCGGCGGACGGGAGCCGATGCCGGCCGCCGTGCCCGAGCCGGTGCGGGCCGCAGCGTCCGTGTCGGCGCCGGCCCTCCGGCGGGAGCCGTCGCCGGTGCCCTCGCCGCGTGCGGGAGAATGGGTTACTGTGCCCGTACCTGACGCGCCGGTGACCGGTGCCCACGCCCGCCCGACCCCGCCGGCGACGCCCGGCCCGGCCCGACCGTCCCGGCTCGACCCGGCCGTCGCCGCGCGGCTGCGCCGCACCCCCGACGGTCTGGTGGCCGCCGTGGTGCGCCAGCACGACACGGGCGAGGTGCTGATGGTCGCCTGGATGGACGACGAGGCGCTGCACCGCACCCTCACCACCGGCCGGGCCACCTACTGGTCGCGCAGCCGGCAGGAATACTGGGTCAAGGGGGCCACCTCCGGCCACCTCCAGCACGTCCGCTCGGTCGCGCTGGACTGCGACGGCGATGCGCTGCTGGTCAGCGTCGACCAGGTCGGCGCGGCCTGCCACACCGGCGAGCGCACCTGCTTCTTCACCGAACTGCCGGTCGCCGCCACGGGGGAGCCCGCATGACCGACGGCGTCGTCAGCCCCGACCAGGCCACCTTCGCCGACCTGGCGGCCCGCTGGCGGGTCGTCCCGGTCACCCGGCGGCTGCTCGCCGACGCGGAGACCCCGGTGGGCGTCTACCGCAAGCTGGCCGGCGGTCCGGGCACGTTCCTGCTGGAGTCCGCCGAGCAGGGGGCCGGCTCGGCCGGGATGGCCTGGTCGCGATACTCGTTCATCGGGGTGCGCAGCAGCGCCACCCTCACCGAGCGCGACGGGTCGGCGTGCTGGACCGGCCAGCCGCCGGCCGGGCTGCCCGCCGGTGGCGACCCGGTCCGGGTGCTGCGCGAGACCGTCGAGGCCCTCGCCGGCCCGGCGTGGGACCCGGCCAGCGGCATGCCGCCGCTGACCGGCGGCATGGTCGGCTACCTGGGGTACGACCTGGTCCGCCGCTTCGAGCGGCTGCCCGAGCTGACCGAGGACGACCTCGGCCTGCCCGAGCTGGGCATGATGCTCGCCACCGACCTGGTGGTCCTCGACCACTACGACGGCTCGGCGATCCTGATCGCCAACGCGGTGCTCCCGCCGGCTGACGAGCCGGATCGCGGGGCCCTGGTCGCCGCCGCGTACCACCACGCGGTGGGCCGGCTGGACGCGATGACCACGGCGCTGTCCCGGCCCATCCCGCCGATGATCTCCACGGTCGGTCGGCCGGCCGTCGGCGACGTGGTCAGCCGCACCGACCCCGGCGGCTACCCGAAGGCCGTCGAGGCGGCCAAGGAGGCGATCCGGGCCGGGGAGTGCTTCCAGATCGTGCTGGCCCAGCGCTTCGAGCGGCCCACCGGCGCCGACCCGCTGGACGTCTACCGGGTGTTGCGCACGACCAACCCGAGCCCGTACATGTACCTGCTGCGCTTCGACGGCTTCGACGTCGTCGGCTCGTCGCCGGAGGCGCACCTGAAGGTCAGCGCCGGCCCCGACGGGCGGCGCCGGGCGCTGCTGCACCCGATCGCCGGTACCCGCCCGCGCGGCGGCACCCCGGAGGCAGACGCCCGGCTCGCCGCCGAGCTGCTCGCCGACCCGAAGGAGCGCTCCGAGCACGTCATGCTGGTCGACCTGGGCCGCAACGACCTGGGCCGGGTCTGCCGGCCCGGCACCGTGGAGGTGCCGGAGTTCGCCACCATCGAGCGGTACAGCCACGTCATGCACATCGTCTCGACCGTGGTCGGGGAGCTGCGCCCGGAGCAGACGGCGTTCGACGCGCTGGCCGCGACCTTTCCGGCCGGCACCCTGTCCGGGGCGCCGAAGGTCCGGGCCATGGAGATCATCGAGGAGCTGGAGCCGGTCCGGCGCGGCCTCTACGGTGGCACGGTCGGCTACTTCGGCTTCGGCGGGGACCTGGACATGGCGATCGCCATCCGCACCGCGCTGATCCGCGACGGTCGCGCGTACGTGCAGGCCGGCGCAGGAGTGGTGGCCGACTCCGACCCGGCCGCCGAGGACCAGGAGACCCGCAGCAAGGCCGCCGCCGTGCTCGCCGCCATCGCCGCCGCCGAGACGCTGCGGCCGGCCCGGTGAGTTCGCCCGGGGCCGGTGCGCCGGCCGCGCGGGGGCGGCGCGAGCTGACGTACGCGGTGCTGCTCTGCCTGGCCGGCGCGGGCCTGGCGCTGTGGGCCTCGACCCGGACCTGGGCGGTGGAGCTGGCCGCCCGGCCGACGCCGCTGCCCCCGGTGCGCGCGGCCCGCACCGGGGCGGGCCTGCTGCCCTGGCTGCCCGCGCTCGCGGTGGTCGGGCTGGCCGGGGGCGGCGTGGTGCTGGCCACCCGGGGGGTGCCGCGCCGGCTGGTCGGTGTCCTGCTGCTGGCGCTCGGGGCGGCCGTGGCGGCCGGCGGCGGCTATGGCTTGGTGGCCGCGTTCGACGGCGCGGTGAACCGGCAGTGGCCGGCGTTCTGCCTGGTCGGCGGCCTGATCGTCGCCGTCGGCGGCGGGCTCGTCGCGCTGCGCGGCGCGGGCTGGCCGGCGATGGGGGCGCGTTACGAGCGGCCGGCCCGGGGCGGCGCCGGCACCCCGGGAGCGGCCCAGGCCGGCCCGGTGACCGGGCGGCGCACCACCGAGGTGTGGGACGCGCTGGACCGGGGCGAGGACCCGACGGCCGACTGACCAGCGGAGCGGGCCGGCTGACGGCCCCGCTTGGCCGGCGGCCCCGCTTGGCCGGCGGCCCCGCTTGGCCGGCGGGCAGGGCTGCGGGATGGACGGGCGGTCGGGTCAGCCGACCGGCTGGCGGTCCCGCGTCGTGGCGCGGGCGGCGGCCAGCTCGGCCACCAGGCGGTCCAGCTCGGCGCGCTGGTCGGCGCGGGCCCGGTCGGCGCAGACGGCCTCCCAGGCGTTGCCGCGCGCGGTGCGCACCCGGGCGTCGCCCACGACGGCCCGCTCCAGGGTGTGCACCACCCCGACGGCGAGCGACGCCACGGTCCGGGAGATGGTGGTCAGTCCGATGGTCGGGTTGGGCCCGGCAGTGCTCATCTGGTCACCCCGCACGAAGATCGTTCCGACGGCTCGGGCGGCTGCTCGCCGCGACCGCCCGATGGGCTGCGGGCAGGCCCCTCGTCGAGTCTGCCCGAGTCCCACGATGCCCGGCTCACGTTTCGCCGTGGTCACCGCCACGTCAACTGTCCGCCGGGCCCGGCCACCTGGGCAGGGCCGTTCAGCCTTGAGCTTCGTCACAACATCGACCGGCGTGCGCGCGGGATCGACCGGTACGCGGCATCGGCCGACGTGCGCGGGCACCGACCGGGCGTGCGCGAAGCGCGGCTCCGGCGGACAATGCTCCGATGGAGATGGGTGGTCGTCGATGGATTGGTCTGCGGTGGCGTCACCGCGATCGATGGGGGTGATCGCGCTCGGTGATCCACTGTTCACCGGAAGTCGGCCATTATGCCGCAGCCCATTTCGTGAGGAGCGCCATACCCCCGGCACGTGCTGCCAGGTGGCGCCCCCTAGCATCGGCCCATGACACCCGGAGAGGGGAGTCCGTTGGTGACTGCTGAGCATGCGCACGCGGAGGGGGACGGGGTCGGTCCGGCGGCGTCCGGAAGCGTCCTCGACGAGATCCTGGCCGGCGTCCGCGAGGACGTCGCCCGGCGGCAGGAGCAGGTTCCGCTGGAGCGGATCCGGGAGCTCGCCGCCGCCGCGCCGCCGCCGCTGGACGCGTACGCGGCCCTGCGTCGACCCGGCGTGGCGGTGATCGCCGAGGTGAAGCGCTCGTCGCCGTCCAGGGGCCAGCTGGCCGAGATCGCCGATCCGGCCGTCCTCGCGGCCGACTACGCCGCCGGGGGCGCGCGGGTGATCAGCGTGCTCACCGAGGGGCGCTGGTTCGGCGGCTCGCTGGACGACCTGGCCGCCGTCCGGGCCGCGGTCAAGGTCCCCGTGCTGCGCAAGGACTTCGTCGTCTCCAGCTACCAGGTGCACGAGGCCCGCGCGCACGGCGCAGACCTGGTCCTGCTGATCGTGGCGGCGCTGGAGCAGAACGCGCTGGTCGGGCTGCTGGAGCGGATCGAGTCCCTCGGCATGTGCGCGCTGGTCGAGGTGCACACCGAGGAGGAGGCCGACCGGGCCATGGAGGCCGGGGCGCAGGTGATCGGGGTCAACGCCCGCGACCTGCGTACCCTGGAGGTCGACCGGTCGGTGTTCGAGCGGATCGCCCCCGGCCTGCCCAGCAACGTCGTCAAGATCGCCGAGTCCGGCGTGCGCGGCCCCCACGACCTGATCCGGTACGCCTCGGCCGGCGCCGACGCCGTGCTCGTCGGCGAGGGCCTGGTCACCCAGTCCAGCCCCCGCGAGGCGGTGGCCGCCCTGGTCAACGCAGGCAACCACCCGGCGACGCCCCGCCCGGCGCGCTGAGCCACGCCGGGCGTCCCGCCCGGCGCGCTGGGCAACCCGGGGCGAGAAGTCAGCAGCGAGAGGACACCGCCATGAGCGCCACCGAACCGGCCCCGGCCGGTCAGCTTCCCGACGCCGCCGGTCACTTCGGCCGGTTCGGCGGCCGGTTCGTCCCGGAGGCGCTGGTCGCGGCGCTCGACGAGTTGGACGCCGCGTACCGCAAGGCGATGTCCGACGAGTCGTTCCTCGCCGAGTTCGGCGCGCTGCTGCGCGACTACGCCGGCACCCCCTCGCTGCTCTATCCGGCGCACCGATACTCCGCCCAGATCGGCGCGCGGGTGCTGCTCAAGCGGGAGGACCTCAACCACACCGGCGCGCACAAGGTGCGCAACGTGCTCGGCCAGGCGCTGCTGACCAAGCGGATGGGCAAGCGGCGGGTGATCGCCGAGACCGGTGCCGGCCAGCACGGCGTGGCCACCGCGACCGCCGCCGCCCTGTTCGACCTCGACTGCGTGGTCTACATGGGCGAGGTCGACACCGAGCGGCAGGCGCTCAACGTGGCCCGGATGCGGATGCTCGGCGCCACCGTCGTCCCGGTCACCACCGGTTCGCGCACCCTCAAGGACGCGATGAACGAGGCGATGCGGGACTGGGTCGCCAACGTCGACGAGACGCACTACCTCATCGGCACGGCCGCCGGCCCGCACCCGTTCCCGGAGCTGGTCCGGGACTTCGTCCGGGGCATCGGCGTCGAGGCCCGCGCGCAGTGCCTCGACCTGACCGGCGCGCTGCCGGACGCCGTCGCGGCCTGCGTCGGCGGCGGCTCCAACGCGCTGGGCATCTTCCACGCCTTCGTGCCCGACGAGGGCGTGCGGCTGTACGGCTTCGAGGCCGGCGGGGAGGGCGTGGACACCGACCGGCACGCGGCCAGCATCACCGGCGGCTCCTCCGGGGTGCTGCACGGCGCCCGCACGTACGTGCTCCAGAACGCCGACGGGCAGACCATCGAGTCGCACTCGATCTCGGCCGGCCTGGACTACCCGGGCGTCGGGCCGGAGCACGCGTGGCTGCACGACAGCGGCCGGGCGACCTATCTGCCGGTGACCGACGCCGAGGCGATGGCCGCGTTCGAGCTGCTCTGCCGCACCGAGGGGATCATCCCGGCGATCGAGAGCGCACACGCCCTCGCCGGCGCGCGCAAGATCGCCCCGGGGCTCGCCGAGGAGCTGGGCCGGGAGCCGGTCATCCTGGTCAACCTCTCCGGCCGGGGCGACAAGGACGTGCACACCGCCGGCGAATACTTCGGCATCCTCGACAAGGAGCAGTGAGACCGTGAGCCGCATCGGGGTCGCGTTCGACAAGGCCCGTGCCGACGGGCGGGCCGTGCTGGTGGGCTGCATGCCGGCCGGCTTCCCGACCGTCGAGGGCAGCATCGCCGCGATGACCGCCATGGTCGACGCCGGCGTGGACGTCATCGAGGTGGAGATCCCCTACTCCGACCCGGTGATGGACGGCCCGGTCATCCAGAAGGCCAGCGACATCGCCCTGGCCGGCGGCGTACGCACCGCCGACACGCTGCGCATCGTCGAGGCGGTCGCGGCCACCGGCGCGCCGGTGGTCACCATGACCTACTGGAACCCCATCGAGCAGTACGGCGTCGACGCGTTCGCCCGGGACCTCGCGGCGGCCGGCGGCACGGGCCTGATCACCCCCGACCTGATCCCCGACGAGGCCGACGAGTGGCTGGCCGCGTCGGACGCGCACGGGCTGGACCGCACCTTCCTGGTCTCCCCGTCCTCGACGGACGCGCGGCTGAGGATGACCGTGGAGCACTGCCGGGGCTTCGTCTACGCCACCGCGATCATGGGCGTCACCGGCGCCCGGTCGCAGACCTCGGAGGCCGCGCCGATCCTGGTCTCCCGGCTGCGCGAGGTCACCGACCTGCCGGTCGGCGTCGGGCTCGGCGTCGGCACGGGCGCGCAGGCCGGCACCGTCGCCGGGTACGCCGACGGGGTGATCGTCGGGAGCGCGCTGATCCGCTGCCTGCTCGACACGCCCGACCCGGCCGCCGGCCTGACCGCCCTGCGGGCGCTGAGCGCCGAGCTGGCCGAGGGCGTCCGCCAGCCGCGGCGCTGACCCTCCCGCCGGCCCTCTTCGCTCCGGCCCGCTCCCGCCTTCTCCGGCTCGCCTCCCGTGCGCGCCCCGTGCGCACCCGCCTCGCGGGGCGCGGGGTGAGAAGGGGGCCTTCTCTACCGTAGGCCTTAACAAGGGGCCCTTCCTTGCATCCAGCCCGGGGTGCCGCCGGGGCGGTGGGCGGCGGTAGCGTGTGCACCCGTGACCCTCGTCTCCACGATCCCCCAGGCGGCCCTGCCGAGCCCCAGCACTGCCGTCTGGCAGCTCGGCCCGCTGCCGCTGCGGGCGTACGCGCTCTGCATCATCGCCGGCATCGCGGTGGCCTGCGTGGTCACCGAGCGCCGGCTGCGCCAGCGCGGCGTCGCCCCCGGCGCGGTGCTCGACATCGCCGTCTGGGCGGTGCCGACCGGCATCATCGGCGCCCGGATCTACCACGTGATCACCTCGCCGGAGAAATACTTCGGCGACGGTGGCGAACCGCTCAAGGCGTTCGCCATCTGGGAGGGCGGCCTCGGCATCTGGGGCGCGGTGGCCGGCGGGGCGCTCGGCGCGTGGATCGCCGCCCGCCAGCTCGGCATCCCGTTCGCGGTGGTGGCCGACGCGCTCGCCCCGGGGCTTCCGCTCGCGCAGGCGGTCGGCCGGCTCGGCAACTGGTTCAACAACGAGCTCTACGGCGGCCTGACGACCCTGCCGTGGGGGCTACAGGTGCACGACATGGATCCGCGTAACCCGGGTCACGCCAGGACGGTCGACGGCGAGCCGGTGCTGCTGCCCGGGCTCTACCATCCGACGTTCCTCTACGAGGCGCTGTGGAACGTCGGCGTCGCCGCCCTCGTCCTCGTCCTCGACCGGCGGCTGCGGCTGGGCCGGGGGCGGGCGTTCGCGCTCTACGTGATGGGCTACACGGCCGGCCGGTTCTGGATCGAGCTGATGCGCACCGACGAGGCCAACCACATCCTCGGCCTCCGGCTCAACGTCTGGACGGCGGCCCTGGTCTTCGTCGGCGCGCTGATCTACTTCCTGCGCGTGCGCGGGCCCCGGGAATACCTCGTCCCGATCGGCGGCCCCGCCCCCGTGCCGGCCCCGACCGGGGGCGACGTGTCCCAGCTCGACCTGTCCGAGCGGGAGGCCGGCGCGCGGGCCGTCGCTCCGGAGGGCTACCGGGTGGTGAGCGAGGAGCAGTTCCGCGCGTACCGGGAGACCGGGGCCGTCCCCGACGACCCGGACGCCGCCGGCCCCGACGCGACCCGCGACGAGGTGGCCGGCGACGCCGACCGGGACGAAGCCGGGACCGACGGGGCCGGTGAGGCGGCCGACGAGGCGGCCGGGGCCACCGGCTCGCGCGCCGCCGACCGCGAGAGCTGAGCGGGGAGGGGGCGGCATGCGTACCGCGGTGGTGGTCGGCGCCGGGATCGGCGGCCTGGCGGTCGCCGGCGCGCTGGCCCGGTCCGGCTGGCAGGTCACCCTCCTGGAGCGCGCCGACCGGGTCCGCCCGGACCCGACGGCCGTCGTGCTCTGGCCCAACGGGGTACGCGCGCTGCGCGCCCTCGACCTCGGCGCGGGGCTCGACGCGATCGCCACGCCGCTGCCCGACGGCGGCGTGCGCCGCCCCGACGGGCAGTGGCTGGTGCAGCCCCGACCCACCCCGGCGGACCGGATGCCCGTGGTGGTGCACCGGGAGGACCTGCACGACGCCCTGATCGCCGGCCTCGGCGAGCGGGTGGAGCTGCGCACCGGCGTGGCCGTGCGCACGGTGCGGGCCGAGGCGGGCCAGCGCCCGTCGGTCGGCGACGGCCGGCAGCGCTTCGAGGCCGACCTGATCGTCGCGGCCGACGGCACCGACAGCGAGATCCGCCGGCAGTTGGCCCCCGAGTCCCGGGTGGTCAGCTCCGGCTGCGCCGCCTGGCGGGCGGTGATCCCCTGGTACCGGGCGCCCCGGCTGCCGGCCGACCGGCCGGTGGGCGGGGAGACGCTGGGGGCCGGCTACCGCTTCGTGGCCGCCTCGCTGGGCGAGCGCGGCTCGTCGGGCGGGTCGAGCCGGGGCGGCATCTACTGGGTGGCCACCGCCGCCGGCGCGCCCCGCCCGGAGCCGCCGGAGACCCAGCTCACCCTGCTGCGCCGCTGGTACGCCGGCTGGCCCGCGCCGGTCGGCGAGCTGCTCGACGCCACCGACCCGGCCGACCTGGTCCAGCAGGAGATCCGCGAGCTGCGCCCGCTGCCCCGCTCGTACGGCTTCCCGGCCGGGCCGGGCGGGGTGGTGCTGCTCGGCGACGCCGCGCACGCCATGCCCCCGCACCTGGGCCAGGGCGCCTGCCTCGCCTTCGAGGACGCCGCCACCCTCGCCTCGCTGCTGCGCGAGCACCGCCTGCCGGACGCGGTGGTCGCGTACGACCGGCTGCGCCGGCCCCGCGCGGCGACGATGGTGCGGCAGACCCGTCGGATGTCGGCGGTGCTCCAGGCCCGGGGCCGGCTCGCCCTGCGGGCGCGCGACGCCGCCCTCGGCGCGATCAGTCCCCGCCTGCTCTCCGGCGCCGCGGCCTCCGCCGCCCAGTGGCGTCCCCCGTCCTGACGGGCCGGCACCGGCTGCGTCCGGGGCTCGCCCGGCCGGGCCGGCCGGGGCCGGGCCGGGCAGCATGTCGGCGACATGGCGGTATCCGGCCGCCCGGATACCGCC
>NZ_JBHUVA010000041.1:0-54616 GCF_042670805.1 Micromonospora sp. NPDC057141
GGGTCGAGGAGCCCCGGCCCGCCGACGTCGTCACCGGGCCGGTGGGAGCCGGTCCAGCAGCGCCAACGCCGCGCGCACCGGCAACCGGTTCAGCGTCTCGTCGAAGCTCGCCCGCCCCAGGCAGAACCGGACGAACATTCCCCACCCGGCGGGGGTGGCCAGCAGGGCGTGGAAGACGTCCGGCCGGCGGGAGAAGACCTCCAGCAGCCGGTGGCCGGCGCGCATCGACGGCGCCAGGTCCCGGTCCACGGCCCGCCGGTAGCCGTCCAGGTCACCGTCGACGACGGCCGCCCCGGCGAGCGCGCCGGAGCGCAGCGCGTAGCTGATGCCCTCCCTGCTCCACGGCTCCAGCAGGCCGGCCGCGTCGCCGGCCACCAGCACCCGGCCGTGACGCAGCGGCGAATCGGCGGCCCGGCACCGGGTCAGGTGCCCGGAGTCGTGCTCCGCGTCGACCCCGGACAGGCCGAACCGGTCGACGAAGTCGCGCAGGTACGCCCGGGTCCGCTCCCCCGCGCCCCGGCCGGCGATCACCCCGACGGTCAGCGTGTCGCCCTTGGGGAACACCCAGGCATAGGAGCCGGGGATCGGCCCCCAGTCCAGCAGCAGCCGGCCGCGCCAGCGGCGCCGTTCCGCCTCGGGCACCGGAAGTTCCAGTTCGAGGCCGAGGTCGACCTGCCGGAACCGCACGCCGACGTGCCGGGCCGTCACCCCGGAGGAGCCGTCGGCACCGATCACCGTACGCGCGTGCACGACATCGCCGTCGGCGAGCCGCAGGCGTACCCCGTCGGGGTCCTGCTCCACGGCGCGGACCGCGACCCGCTCGCGCAGCTGCGCCCCGGCGGCGACGGCGGCGGCCCGCAGCCGGTCGTCGAACTCGTCGCGGCGCACCATCGCGACCAGCGGCCCGGCGGCGTGCCGGCGGGTGAACTCGCGCCGCCCGTCGCGGGTGAACGTCACCCGGTCCACCCGGTCGTGCGCCGGCACGTCGATCCGGCCGGCGACGGCCGCGAGGGACGTGCCGATCAGCCCGCCGCCGCAGGTCTTGTACCGAGGGTGCGCGGCGCGCTCGACGACCAGGGTGCGCAGCCCGGCGGTGGCCGCGACGTGGGCGGCGGAGAGCCCGGCGGGGCCGCCGCCGACGACGACAAGGTCCCAGTTGATCACGGTTGCAGCCTAGGGCACGGTCCGCCGGAAAGCGGGCCGGCGCATCCGGTACGACGCGGGCCGAATCCGGCGCCGGCGGGCATCAACGGCAGGGCGGCGGGTAACCGCGCAGCGCAGTCCCGCCCGCCGCGCGGGCGGTCACCGAGGAGGAAGCCATGCAGCAGGTGCGGCTGTCGGACGTCGAGGAGCGGGTGTACGAGGCGGTGGCGGCGCTGGAGGTCCGCGGGCAGGTGCCCTACCCGGACCTGATCGCGCAGGAGTCGGGCCTGACCGAGGAGGAGGTGCACGCTCCTCTGCGCCTGCTGACGGAGAAGAACCTCCTGCACCGGGAGGACTCCCCCCTGGCCGGGCTCGACTTCGGCCCGCGCTGGTGCGCCCGCCAGATGGCGTGAGCCGTCCGGCGGGTCGGGTCGACGAGCGGCGCCGCTGGCAGGCGCTCGGAGTCGGCCTGGTCGCCGCCTTCATGACGCTGCTCGACGTGAGCATCGTCAACGTGGCGGTCCCGTCGATCGACCGCGCGCTGGGCGCGACGCCGAGCGACCTGCAGTGGGTGCTCTCCGGCTACGCCCTCACGTTCGGGCTGGTGCTGGTGCCGGCCGGGCGGTTCGGCGACGTCCGGGGCCGGCGCAACGCGTTCGTCCTCGGGATCGCCCTGTTCACGCTGACCAGCGCCCTCGCCGGGCTGGCCCAGTCCCCCGGCTGGCTGGTCGCCGCCCGGTTGTTGCAGGGAGCCGCCGCCGGGATCGTCAACCCGCAGGTCACCGGTCTGATCCAGCAGCTGTTCCGGGGCCCCGAACGCGGCCGGCCGTTCGGGCTGCTCGGCGCGACCATCGGCATCTCCACCGCGATCGGGCCGCTGCTCGGCGGGCTGCTGATCCAGGCCGGTGGCGAGCAGGACGGCTGGCGGTGGGTCTTCTTCGTCAACGTCCCGGTGGGGATCGTCGCGATCGTCCTCGGTTGGCGGCTGGTTCCGGCGCAGCCGGCCGGGGCAGCGCGGGGGCGGCGGCTCGACCCGGTCGGG
Organism: Micromonospora sp. NPDC057141; assembly: GCF_042670805.1. Classification (NCBI taxonomy): domain Bacteria; kingdom Bacillati; phylum Actinomycetota; class Actinomycetes; order Micromonosporales; family Micromonosporaceae; genus Micromonospora; species Micromonospora sp. NPDC057141. The sequence goes on from NZ_JBHUVA010000041.1 coordinate 2,186, forward strand.
GTGCTGCTGCTCGGCGTCGGCGTCGTGCTCCTGCTGCTGCCGCTGGTGCAGGGCGAGCAGTGGCGCACCCCGTGGAAGTGGGGTCTGGTCCCCGCCGGCCTCGCGGCGCTCGCCGCCTTCGGGCTCTGGGAACGCCGGTATGCCAGGCACGGCGATCCCCTGTTCGACCTGCGGCTGTTCGGCTTCCGCTCGTACGCCCTCGGATCGCTGATCGCGCTGGTCTACTTCGGCGGGTTCACCGCGATCTTCTTCGTCCTCACGCTCTACCTCCAGAACGGCCTCGGCTACCACCCGCTGGTCGCGGGCCTGGCCATCACGCCGTTCGCCCTCGGCTCGGCCGCCGCGTCCGCGATCGGCGGCCGGATCGTCGACCGGTACGGCCGCCCGCTGGTCGCCGTCGGCTTGCTGGTCGTGCTGCTCGGCCTGGGCGCGGTGGTGTTCGTGCTGCGCGGCGACCCGCAGGGATCGGTGCCGCTGCTGACGGCCGTGCCGCTGCTGGTCACGGGGCTGGGCAGCGGCCTGGTCATCACGCCCAACCAGACCCTCACCCTGGCCCAGGTACCGGTGCCGCAGGCGGGCAGCGGCGCCGGCATGCTCCAGACGGGCCAGCGGATCGGGTCGGCGGCCGGCATCGCCGCCGTCGGCTCGGTCCTGTTCTCGGGGCTGTCCGGCAACGGTGGGGACTGGTCGACGGCGGTGCGGCGCTCGCTGCTGCTGGCCATGGGGATCATCGCACTCGCCCTGCTCGCCGCCCTGTTCGACAAGAAGCGGACGGGGTGACGGCGACGACGGTGCCCGCCCAGGAACTCCCGGGCGGGCACCGTCTTCACGGCCCGGGCACTGCCCGGCTCGGCGTGGTCAGCGCGTCGACCCGCCGAAGCGTCCCCGGCGACGCCAGGCCAGTCCGGCGAGCATCAGCACCACACCGACCCCGAGGAGGCCACCGCCGACTGCGAGGGGGGTGCCCAGGTTGTCGCCCGTCACGGGCAGTTTGCCGCCGTGCGGCGGCCAGGGCTTGTACGTCGGGTGGTACGTCGGCGACGGCGACGGCTGGGGCTGCCCGAGCACGGTCAGCGTGGCGCTCGCCGTCCGGCCCGTGGTCTGCCCGACTGCGGTGAACAGGTACTGCCCCGGCGTGTCCGGCGTGTAGGGGGTGGTGAACGTCCCCGCCGCGTCGGTCACCACCGTGAAGTGCGTCGGGGCGGCCGCCCGGAACGCCACCGGCGCCATCGCGACGGTGCTGCCGTCGCTGCGGCGCACCGTGGCCTGACCGGGCAGGCCGGCGGCCAGCGGCGTGATCGTCACGGTGATGTCGACGACCTCGTTCGGCCCGAACCCGGCGCCGGTGAGGGTGACCGTCTGACCCACGTTGACCGTCGACGGGTTCACCGTCAGCACCGGGGGCTGTGGTGGATACGGCGTCGGCTGTAGTGAGCCGGTCGGCGACGGTGTCGGCTGCGGCTGCGCCGCCCCCGCCGCGGTCGGCGCGGCCACGACGGCAAGGCCGATCGTGAGCGCCATGATGATGCGGGATAGCCGCATGATGGGTTCCCTCCTACTAATCGCAGTGTGGTGCGGAATCAATGTGGGTGGTCCATGGGGTGGCGGTCGGGGTGAGCCAGAGGTCGCCGTCGCCGCTAGCGCTGCCCGTCCTGCCGGTCAGCACGTCCACCTCGAGGGTCCGGGTGGCGCCGGGGCGCACCTCGACGTTGGCGATGACGGCCTGCCGGCGCCGCTCGGTACCGCTGCCGACGGGCACCTCGGTGCCGTCGAGCCGGGTGCGCAGCACCGCACCGCCGGCCGGGCTGTAGACGGAGACCAGCGTGCGGGCGGTGTACGGGTCGCCGGCGAGACCGAGGCCGAGCACGGATCTCGACAGCCCGCGCTCCGGCGCGGTCGAGTGCAGCGTGAGGCGCATCCGCAGCTCGCGACGGCCGTCGGGACGGCACGGCCCGACGGTCAGCGTCGCGGCCTGTCGCAGGTAGTAGCCGAGCTTCGCGCCGCTGCCATCGTTGAGGAACACGCCGACCGTGGGCACGTCCTCGTGTTCCGGCAGCGAGCCGGCCAGCCGGTGGCCCTCGATGATCCGCTGCTCCTCGGGGTGGGCGCTCCAGAACAGGACGCGCCGTTCGGTGATGGCCCGGTCCAGCGCGGACAGGTACGCCCGGGGGTCCATGTCGCGGGTGAAGAACGTGTCGAAGGCGGCCGCCGCCGAGGCGGCGAAGAACTCGTCCTGCTCCACCGCGTCCATCCGCTGGTACGCGTCGGAGAGCAGCGTCCGCACCGCCTTGTCGCCGACCAGGGTGGTGTGGCCCGGCACCGGGACCGGGCCGGTGGCCTTGAGCAGGTAGGACAGCACCACCGGGTCGACCGCGAGGACGCCGTCGACGGTCTCGCCAGTGCGTTCGCGGTACATCTGGCGGTACAGCGCGGCGGCGGTCGGGAAGTGCGGGGTCAGGTTGACGTCCGCCGGGTACATCCCCGGCAGGTCGGTGTAGAGGTTGCGGATCTCCGGCTTCAGCTTCAGGGGCGGATCGAAGAGCCCGAGCTGGGCGCTGGTGCCCTGGGCGTCCAGCCGGAGCTGGCCGTCCCTGGCCTCGATCACGGCGTACGCGCCGAACATCCCGCCGGTGGCGCGCAGCTCCGCCGGGTTCTGGGACACCATCAGGTAGCTGCGGGGGCCGGCCGTGCCCAGCAGGGGCGGCAGCAACTGGGCGGCGCGGTCGGCCGCCCGGGTGAGCGTGGCCAGTCGGTCGATCTGCGTACGCAGCTCGGTCACCGCGTCGCGCACCGGGTCGATCAGGGCGGCGGTGGGCACGGCGACGAGGCGGGCGCGGGTGCGCTGGACCGCCTGGTCGGTGGCGGTGAGTTCCGCCGCGACGGCCTTCAGCCGGCGCACGTCCAGTCGCCCCTTGCCGGGCAGCAGGGTCGACAGGTCGGTGCGCAGCAGGGTGGGGAACGCCTCCCGGGCGAGTTCGTCGATCGCCACCGCGATCTGGCGCACCGCCACGACGTCGTCCCCGGCGTACGGGGCGTGCTGCCCGGCCCGCCAGCCCGGGTCGTCGGTGGCGTCACGCGCCGCGCCGGCCTGCTCCTGCAGGGCCGACAGGGTGCGCTGGGCCCGCTCGGTGTCGGCTCCCACCACCTCGGAGCTGAGCTGCTGGGCCAGGGCAGCGGCGTTGAGCAGGTGGGTGCGGGCCTGCCAGCCCCGGAAGCCCACCCAGCCGGCGCTCAGCAGCGCCACCGAAACGACGACCAGGCCGGTGAGCAGGGCACGACGCGCTCGTGCCCTGGCGCGGCGCCGGGACCGTCGCCCTCGGCGGCGGGGCTGCTCAGTTTCGCTCAACGTCAGCTCCACTCAGAAAACGGACATAAACGACGATTCATCATTTTTTAGCACGCGCTTCACCCGCTTCGCGGCGTTATAGCGGTTTTTACGCCAGAGGTTCCGGACGTCGCGTCCGCGCGGCGGCCCGGCGGCTGCGCCGCGCGGCGACCGCCTCGTGGAGCAGCCGCTCGACGCGGTCCACCCCGCCGCGCAGCGACATGTCCCGCAGGTACGCCTCCCGGCCGCGCCGGCCCATCTCCAGCCGGGCCGCCGGCGGGATGGTGGCGGCCAGCCAGAAGCGGTCGGCCAACGTGGCCCAGTCCTCCGGCGGGCAGGAGAGCCCGGCGCGGGCGCGCTCCACGATCTCGACCGTGTCGCCGCCCGCCGACGCCACCACCGGCGCCGCACAGCCGAACGCGGCCTGCAGCTTGCCGGGGACCGTCCCGCGCAGCTCCGGCAGGTCGCGCAGCATCACCAGCTGGTAGTCGGCGGCGGCGTAGAGGTCGGACATCTCCAGGGGCGAGCGCCGCGCGACGAAGCGGACGTTGTCGGTGCCCAGCTCCGCGGCGAGCCGCCGGACCCGCGCCTCGCCCGGGCCCGAGCCGACCAGGACCAGGTCCATCGTGCCCCGCAGCGGCGCGGCGGCGCGCACGGCCGTCTCCAGCCCGTGCCGGGTGCCGATGGTGCCGGCATGCATCACCGCGCAGCGCCCGTCGCCCCGGACGAGGCGGCGGGCCTCCCGGGTCGGCTCGGCCGGGTGGAAGAGCCGCTCGTCGGTCCAGTTGAGCACCAGCCGTACCCGCCCCGGATCGGCGCCACCGGCGACCACCAGGTCGCGCATGCCGGGCGCGGCGACCGCGACGAGGTCGGCGGAGCGATAGAGCCGCCGGGTGGCCGCCGCCACCCGGGCGCACCAGGGCGTCGGTGCCGCGCCCTGGACGTCCAGCTCCGGGTGTACGTCCTGCACGTGCAGCACCGTCGGCACCGCGCCCAGCAGCCGCAGCAGGCCGGCCGCCGCGAAGGTCGCGGCGGGAAGCTGGTGAACGTAGAGCGCGTCGACGCCGGCCAGGTGGCCCCGCCCGATCGTCCCGGCGCTCGCGGCGAAGGAGAGCCAACTCGCCACGCGGGCGCGTACTGAGGCGTCCCCGCCCGACCAGCGCGGCACCCGCCGCACCGTGAGCCGCTCGCTACGGGTCTCGTACCGCCACCGCTGCCGCCAGCCCGGATAGACCTGACCGCCGGGATAGTCCGGGAAACCGGTCAGGACCCGGACCTCGTGGCCACGCGCGGCCAGCTGCTCGGCGAGGCTGCCGGGGACGAATGCAGGCTCCGGCGGGAAGTGGTACGACAGGATGCCGATCCTCATCGGGTCCCCACACCGCGGCGATGACCCACCGGCGCGGCGAGAACACGGAACGTGCCGGCAGACGCATACGATTCCCCGGGCTCCACCGCGACCAGAACGCTGGGAGGATCGACGATGGCCGACCGCATCCTGTTCGTCTGCCACGCCAACCTGTGCCGCTCGCCCATGGCCGAATACCTGGCTGCCCAGCTCATGGAGAAGCTGCCGGTCGAGGTGGCCAGCGCCGGCACCGACGCGGTGAACGGCCGCCCCATGCACCCGTACGCGGCCGAGGTGGCCGCCGAGACGGGGCGCGACCCGGCCGGGTTTCGCAGCCGGGCGCTGGCCCCCGCCCACCTGGCCGACGCCGTGCTGGTGCTGACCTCCACCCGGCGCCAGCGGTCGGTCTGCGTCTCGCGGCTCCCCGCCGCCCTGCACCGCACCTTCACCCTGCGCCAGTTCGGTCGGCTCGCCGCGGCGGCCGCGACGCCGGAGGGCACGGTCGTCGGCGCCCTGCGGGCGGCGGTGCGGGCCGCGGCCCTGGCCCGGGGGCTGTTGCAACCGGCCGACCCGTCCGAGGACGACCTGCTCGACCCGATCGGCGGCGGGCCGGCCAACTTCCGGCGCTGCGCGCAGGAGATCGAGCGGTCGCTGGCACCGGTTGCGGCACTCATCGAGGCAGCCGGGTGAGTTCCTGCGTCGGGTCGGGGAGCGGCTGCTCGGGGCCGGGGAACGCGCCGCTGCGGGCGGCCGGCGCGGTGTCCGCGCGGCTCGGCGGGGCGGAGACCGACGCAGCCGGCGCCTCCACCCGGTAGCTCTCGTACTGATAGCTTTCGGCGCGGCCGAGCTTGGCCATGTTCAGCACGCAGCCGAGCAGCCGCACGGAAACCGCCTGGAGCGCCTGCGCGGCGGCGCCGACCTGAGCGCGGTCGGTGCGGCCGTAGCGGCTGACCATCAGGGCCCCGTCGGCCTGGACGGCGACGACCACCCCGTCGGTGACGGTACGCAGCGGGGCGGTGTCGATGACCACGATGTCCGCCGACTCCCGCAGCACCAGCAGCAGGTCCGCCATCGCCTTGGAGCCGAGCAGCTCGCTGGGGTTGGGCGGCACCGAGCCGGCAGGCAGCACGAGCAGGGACTTGTCGCCCCACCGCTGCACCACGTCGCCCACGTTGACGTCGCCGAGCAGGACGTCGGTCAGCCCCACGCCGGCTTCCATTCCCAGGTACTCGGCCACCTTCGGCCGGCGCAGGTCCGCGTCGACCAGGGCGACCCGCCAGCCGGCCTCGGCGAGGGCGATGGCGAGGTTGCAGGAGAGAGTGGTCTTCCCCTCCCCCTGCAGCGCGCTGGTCACCGCGATCACCCGGGCTGGCTCGTGGACGTCGACGAAGCGCAGGTTCGTCCGCAGCTTGCGCACCGCCTCGGCACGGGCGGAGCTGGCCGCGCCGCCGACGATCAGCGGGGCGGTGCGGGCGGCGGCGTCGAACGGGATCTCGCCGAGCAGCGGGCTGCCGGTGGCGCGCTGGAGGGTGGCCGAGTCCCGCAGTCGGGTGTCCAGCCGTGTCCGCAGCAGCGCCAGGCCGATGCCGGCGAGCAGCCCGGCGAGCACGCCGAGGGCCAGGTTGCGGGTCGGGTTGGGCGACACCGGGCTGGAGGCGACCCGGGGGCCGCTGATCACCTCCACCTTGACCGGGGCGGGCCGCCCCTCGCCGGACGTCTCGACCTCCTTGACCAGCTCGATGAACTGGGCGGTGAGCGCCTCCGTCAGCCGCAGCGCGCGGGTGGCGTCGGTGTCGGTGACGGTGCCCCGCAGCAGGACGGTGTCGGGGACGGTGGCGGCGGTGACCCGCGCCTGGACGTCCTCGGCGGTCAGCCCGAGCGGGGTCTTGCCGACGACATTCTGCGCCAGCCGGTCGCTCTGCAGCAGGTCGGCGTACGACTTGACGCGCTGCTGCATGAAGAAGTTGCCCTGGTAGGCGTCGGAGACGCCCTGGTTGGGGGTGGTGACGAAGAACGTGACCGAGGCCGCGTACCGGGGCTGGGTCCGGACCGTGACCAGCGCGGCCACGGCGAGGCCCACCATGACGGAGAGAAGGACCACCCACCAGCTGCGCCGGACGGTCCGAAGGAAATCGCGAACGTCCATCAGCCGGGAAGCCCCCGTCCGATCCGTGGGGTCGACATGTCAAGCACCAAAGCTCCCTCAGCAGTCACGGGGCGGCCCTTCACTCCGCCGACCCCACCAGCGCATCCGGTCAAACAGACTGTAAAGGATTCAAACGCACGAAGGCGGCAATAAGCATGAATCAGGCACTCGCGCAATTGCCGCAGCCCCTCCTCACACTGGAACAACTCGGTTCGGACGCCAAGGTGACGTGAGGGCCGGCGCGGCGGACGACCGCGCGCGGCTCCACGGCCGGGCGCGGCGGCGGGCTCTCGGACCAGCCGAAGGCAGAACCCGGCCGGTGATTCAGCGGCGGCGCTCGGCCGGCTCGTCCTCCCCGGCCTGTTCCGTCTCCTCGCTCACCGCGTCGCTGAACGGCTCGGTGAGGTCGTCGCCCGGAACCGCGACCTCCTGGGCCAGGTCCTGCTCGTCGGGCCGCCCGCCGGGCGGCGGCGCGGGGGCGGTGGCGCCGCCGGCGAAACCGTACTCGTTGGGCTCGTCATGCCGACTCATACCTGATTCCTCCCGATGTCTCCGAAAACGCCTCTTGTCGCTCACGGTAAGGCGTGCTCGTCTCCTCCGCAGCGCGGTCGGCGTTGTCCGACGACAGGTCGCCGCGACCCGCCCGCCGGTGCCGTGGCGGCCAGCACCCGCCACAGCGCGGTGCGCAGCGCCACGATCGCGGCGGCCCCCGCCAGCTGCGTCCATCCCTGGTCGCCGGCGAGGCGGAGCAGCCCGGCCGCGGTCAGCAGGTCCAGCAGTACCCTCAGCGCGCGACGCCACGAGCCGGTCGACACCAGGGTCGCCAGGCCGGTGAGCAGCGCCGCGGCGGTCACGACCGACGGCAGCGTGGCGGTCACGTCGGGCCTGCGGGCCCGGGGGCCCCGGCGGCCGGCGGGGCCCCCGGCGGCCGGGCGGCGCAGGACGTGTCGGGCGACGGGGTCGAGCACCCGTCGGCGCCGATCTGGCGCTGCTCCTGGGCGATCTCGCGGCGGAGGAAGAAGTTCAACGCGGTCCGGATCGTGGCGATGGCCGCGAGCTTGCCGATCTGGTCGAAGGTCGGCGACACGGCGGTACGCAGGATGTCCGCGGCGAGCTGGAACTCCAGCCCGAGGGTGAGGAACCGGCCGAGGGTCAGCCGGATGGGGGTGAAGACGGCGGCGCTGCGGTGTCGCAACCCCTCGACCACGAACCGCAGCGCCGCCCAAACCGCGCCGACGAAGATGACCGCCGCCCCGGCGACCTCCACGACGGCGACCACCAGGTGGTAACCGGTACGCAGGATGTCGTCCCACCTCACCCGGGGGCGTTACCCGGCCCGCCGGGTGGTAGTCGCCGTCAGTTGAGCTCGGCGACGGCCTCGAAGATCAGCCAGAGGCCGCAGATGGCGAAGAGGATCGCCGCGCCGTAGCGGATCGTGCGCTCGGGCAGGTGCCGGCCGAGCATCCGCCCGACCAGGATCGCCAGGGCGTCGGCGGCCACCATGCCGAGGGTGGAGCCGAGCCAGGTGCCGAACCAGCCGTACTTGGTGGCGAGGGTGATGGTGGCGAGCATCGTCTTGTCGCCCAGTTCGGCGAGGAAGAACGCCACGCCGACCGCGACGACGGCGGACCTGCCGCCGCGCTCGGCCTTGCGCTTCTCCTCCTCGGTGAGCTTGTCCCCCCGCAGCGTCCAGGCACCGAACCCGAGGAACGCGAGGCCGGCGATCAGCGAGATCCAGCCGGTGGGCAGGGCCGCGCCCAGCCCGTAACCGATGGCGACCGAGGCCAGGTGGACCACGGCGGTAGCGACCGTGATGCCGATGAGCACCGGGATCGGCTTGAACCGCGTGGCGAACGTGAGCGCCATCAGCTGCGACTTGTCGCCCAGTTCGGCGACGAAGATGACGCCGAAGCTGACCACCAGCGCGACGAGAAAACCCTCCATGACACCCTTCCCGATGACGCCGGGCCGGGGTGTGGGGCGCCCTCGACCCGGCTGTTGTAGACAGCCTGGGTCGAAGGTCTCGCCCGCCCCACCGGGAGTGGGGCCGCGTGGCCGGATGCGGAACGCACCAGTGTGTCGACCACGACATTGGGGGCTACTCCCCTTCGCGCCCCCACCCTACCCCACCAGGGGCGGGGTGGGAGCGCGGGGCGTCAGTCGGCGCGCGCCAGGGTCACGCCGAACAGGCCGTCGACGTCGGTCCAGAACTCGCGGGCGGTGAAGCCGGCGGCGGCGAGCTCCGCAGCGATGCCCTCCGGGCGGAACTTGGCCGACACCTCCGTGCGCAGCTCCTCCCCGGCGGCGAACTCCACGTCGAGGTCGAGCACCCGGGCCCGGACCGGCCGCTCGGCGCGCAGCCGCATCTCGATCCACTCCTGCTCCGGGTCCCAGAGCGCGACGTGCGCGAACGCCTCCGGGTCGAAGTCGGCGCCCAGCTCCCGGTTGACCACCCGCAGCACGTTGCGGTTGAACTCGGCGGTCACCCCGGCGGCGTCGTCGTAGGCGGGAACGACGACCGACGGGTCCTTGACCAGATCGGTGCCGATCAGCAGCCAGTCGCCGGGTTCCAGGGACGCGCGCATGGCGGCGAGGAAGCCGGCCCGCTCGGCGGGCAGCAGGTTGCCGATCGTCCCGCCGAGGAAGATCACCAGTCGCCGGCCGCCGGTGGGCAGCCGGTCGAGGTGGCGGGTGAAGTCGCCGACGATGCCGCGTACCCGCAGGCCGGGGTAGTCGGTGGCGATCTGCTCGGTGGACTGCCGCAGGGCGCTGACCGAGACGTCGAGCGGCACGAAGGTGCCCAGCCCGCCGCGCCGGGCGAAGGCGTCCAGCAGCAGCCGGGTCTTCTCCGACGAGCCGGAGCCCAGCTCGATCAGGGTCTTCGCCCCGGTCAGCGCGGCGATCTCGCCGGCCCGCTGCGCCAGCACGGACCGCTCGGCCCGGGTCGGGTAGTACTCGGGCAGGCGGGTGATCTCCTCGAACAGCTCGCTGCCCCGGGCGTCGTAGAACCACTTCGGCGGCAGCCACTTCGGCCGCGCGGTGAGCCCTTTCCGTACGTCGTCGCGCAGGCTGCGGCCGAGGTCCTGCTCCTCCAGGTAGATCTCCAGCGGTTCCGCGCTCATCGGGTGTCCCCTCCGTCGGTCGTGTCGTTTCCCACCTGTGCGGGCCGGTCGCCGCTCAGCCGACGGCCAGGGCGTCGACGCGTGCCCCGGCCGTCGTGGCCTCCACCAGCCGCCCGTCCGGCACCGCCTGCCAGCCGGGATCGTCGTCGTGCGGCTCCGAGGCCAGCAGCACCGCGCCCGGGGCCTGCCGGACCGACAGGGCGTGGCCGGCGGCGCTGGCCACGACGGTGCGCCCGTCGGTGAGCAGCAGGTTGAGCCGGGACCCGGGGGCCGCCGCCGCGACCTCGGTCACCGTGCCGGCGACCGCCCGCGCCGGGTCCTCGCCCGCCCGCAGCCGGTGCCGCACGAGGGCCCACAGCAGCGCGGAGTCGGTCGGCGCGTCGAGGGTGAGCAGGTCGCGTACGGGCAGCCGGCCGGCGAGCGCGGCCACCGCGTCGGGCCAGCCCCGCACCACCCCGTTGTGGCTGAACAGCCACGGCCCCTCGGCGAACGGGGCGGCGGCGGTGTCGAGCACCGGCATGCCGACCGTGGCCGACCGGACGGCCGCCAGCACCGCGCCGCTGGTGGTCGCCGCCGCCAGCCCCGGCAGGGTCACGTCGCCCCAGATCGGCGTGCCCCGCCGGTAGCGCACCGGTTCGCCGCCGTCGGGCGGGTACCAGCCGACGCCGAAGCCGTCGGCGTTGACGGTCCCGCCGCCGCGCATGTCCCGGGGCGCCCAGGACTGCCGCACCAGGGAGCGCGGCGGGTCGTACAGCAGGGCACGGAGGCTCACCGACGGCCCGACGTACGCCAGGTGCCGGCACATCAGGCGGCCCCGGCGGCGGCGTGGCCGGCCCTCACCGGCCCAACTCGTCCGGCCGGGCGTCGCGGGCACAGCGAAAGCCGCTGAATATCTGCCGCCGGATCGGGTAGTCCCAGTTGCGGAACGTCCCCCGGCAGGCGGCCCGGTCGGTGCCGAACGAGCCGCCGCGCAGCACCCGGTAGTCGTCGCCGAAGAACACCTCCGAGTACTCCCGGTACGGGAACGCGGCGAACCCGGGATAGCCCCGGAACGTGCTGGACGTCCACTCCCACACGTCGCCGATCAACTGGTGCACGCCCAGCGGCGACGCCCCGGCCGGATACGCGCCCACCGGCGCGGGCCACAGGTGCCGCTGCCCGAGGTTCGCCTGCTCGGCGGTCGGCTCCCCGTCGCCCCACGGGTAGCGGCGGGACCGGCCCGTGGCCGGGTCCCAGCGGGCCGCCTTCTCCCACTCCGCCTCGGTGGGCAGCCGCTTGCCGGCCCACGCCGCGTACGCCTGCGCCTCGTACCAGCACACGTGCACCACGGGCTCGTCGTCGCGCACCGGCGACCACCGGCCGAACCGCTGGTACGCCCAGCCGTCGCCGTCGCGCCGCCAGTGCATCGGGCCGGTCAGCCCGGCCTCGGTGCGGTGCGCCCAGCCGGCCTCGCTCCACCAGCGCGGGTCGTCGTACCCGCCGTCGGCGATGAACTCGCGGTAGCGGCCGTTGGTGACGGGGGCGGCGTCGATGGCGTACGCGGGCAGGCGCACCGGGTGCGCGGGGCGCTCGTTGTCCAGCGCCCACGGATCGGTGGAGGTGCCCATGGTGAACTCCCCGGCCGGGACCAGGACCTCGTCGGCCACCCGGACGCGCGGCTGCGGTGGGTCCGGGGCGTGCAGCACCGGCGGGCCGACGCGCAGCTGGTGGGTGGCGAGCATCGTCTCGTCGTGCTGCTGCTCGTGCTGGACGATCATGCCGAAGGCGAACCCGTCGGCGACGAGCGGCCGGTCGGTGAACGGCACCCGGTCGAGCAGGCCGTACACCTTGTCCCGCACGGTGGCCAGGTAGGCGCGGGCCTCGGCGGGCGGCAGCAGCGGCAGCGCGGGGCGGTCGCGGCGGGGCTGCTTGAACGCGTCGTACAGGTCGTCGATGTCCCGGCGGACGGGCTCACGCCCGCCGACGTCCCGGACCAGCCAGAGTTCCTCCTGGTTGCCGACGTGGGCGAGGTCCCAGACCAGCGGGGACATGATCGGCGAGTGCTGGCGCATCAGGTCGGCGTCGTCGACGGCCTCGGTGAGCCCGGCGGTCCTGGCCCGGGTGCGCTCCAGCTCGGCGGCGATCCGGGCGCGCAGTTGCTCCGCGCCGAGCTCGTGGATGGTGGTCACCGGGGTCCCCTCTCCGCGGCGGCCAGCCGCCGCCGTAGTCCTCGGGTCGTCTCGTCGTGCAGGTCGGCCGGCAGGTCCAGGCGCGGCAGAGCGGCCAGCGCCAGGTCGAGCAGGTCGGCGGCGGCCCGCGCCAGCGGCGGGTCTCCGAGGCCGTGCCGGGCCGCCTCGTGCCACCGGTCGGCGACCGGCGTGGCGGTGGCCACCGCCTGGTGCACGGTGCCCGGGTCGGCGAAGAGCGCGGCCAGCACCGCCAGCGGCAGCCGCCAGTCCGGCCCCGGTTGGGCGTCCAGGTAGCGGACCTCCAGGTAGCCGCGGGGGCGCACCACCGGGAACAACGTGCTCAGGTGGTAGTCCAGGTCGTCGGTGGTGGGCGGCCGGGGCAGCGCGCCCGCGATCCAGTCGCCGAAGCTCACCCCGGGCGGCGGGGTCCAGTCGGTGTCGTCGTCGCGCAGGCAGAGCAGCGGGGCCGCCAGCGCGTACGCCGTCCAGGCCGCCACCGGGTCGGCGTCGGGCCGCTGCGGCGACCAGACAGGGCGGGTGCGGGCCGGGTCGATGGCCAGCCAGGCGGCCATCCGGGCGGACGCCCACCCGGTGCGCCGCCCGGCGTGCCGGCCGGCGGTGGCGAACGCGGCGAGCAGCGGCGGGCCGACGGCGTGCGCCGCCGCCCAGCGGGCGGCGACCTGGTCCGCCTCGCCGGAGTCCAGGCAGACCTGGAGGCCGGCGGTGCTGTACATCATGGTCCGGCCGGCGGGGCCGCGGCGGTCGAACACGCACCGCATGGCGTGGTAGCGCGGGGTGTCGACGACCGGTCGGGGTAGCCGCCACGGGTCGATGCCGGTGCGCCCGAGCATCAGGCCGGCGGCGCGAAGCAGGTCGGTGAGCTGGGCGATGTCGGCGTCAGTGGCGTCGATCAACGCGGCGACCGAGGATCGCGGCGCGGTGGAGATCTCGAGCTGGCCGCCGGGCTCGACGGTCACGGTGCTGCCGTGGCGGAGCGGTGCGACGGGGCTGGCGTCGTGGATGGTCGGGGGGCTGTGCGGCCCCAGGGCCGCCCGGAGTCGCTCCCGGTCCACCGGGCGGGCGGGGTCGGCGGCGTCGTGCACGGTCCATTCCAGTTCGACGCCGGTGTGGGTCGGCGGGCCCGTCTTGAAGCAGATCCTGGCGATGTGCCGGACCGCGTCGTCCACCCCGCGCAGTGGGGTGGTCCGGTCCAGCTCCGGTGACGTCACCACGAGACGATTCCCTCCCTCGGCCGGGGCGGAACACCGTGACCATCGCCGGCCCCGGCGTCCGCGCTGCGACCATCTTCTGTCTAGCAGACGAATTCCGCTCGCCTTGCCGTAACAGATGTTTCGGAATCAGCCCTGGGCGGCGGTGCCGGCGCCCGGGGTCGGGGTGACTTTCGGCGCCGGGCGGCCGGTGCGCGGGGGGCGGGGGGCGGGCGTCCCTCCGGGATCGACGTCGGGGACCAGACGCCGACAGAAGGCGTCCACCTCGGTGGCGCCGCCGGCGGCGGCGACCAGGGGCGCGTACGCCGGGGTGGTCAGCGCCTTCGCGCGCTGCGCGACCGGCTTGGCCAGGTACGACCGACACAGGCCGGGCAGTCGCGCGACGACCGTGGGGCGCCCCGGCCCGGGGGTGCCGCCGGGCGTCTGCGGCGGCGCGGCCCCGGCGGACGCGCTCGGCCCGGGGGTGCCCGGCGGGGCGCCGCCGGCGGGGGCGGAGGGCGTGCCGGCGGGGCCCGACCCGGTGGGGCCTGGGGCGCCCGGGTCCGAGGCGGTGGGGCCGGCCGGCGCGGTGCTCGGGGCGGGCGACGCCACGGGCTCGTCGGCGCGGTCCAGCCCGACCGCGGCGACGGCGACACCGGCGGTCGCGGTGGCGGCGACCGCGCCGATCCAGGCGACCGCCCCGGTCCTGCGGCGACGCCCCCGGGGCGACCGCGCCGGGGGCGGTGCCGGCGCGGTGCGGGCGGCCCGGAACGCGGCCAGCGCCGCTTCCTCGCCGGCGAGTTCGCGGGGGTGGGCCGGTCCCGCCGCCGCGGCGAGCAGTTCGGCCAGGGGGTCGGCGGCGGGACGGCCGCCGCCGCGCGCGGCGTCGAGGAGCCGGCCGGACTCCGCCCGGTCGGCGGGCAGGTCCAGCCGGTCGGGCTGCCGGAAGCTCATCGGTTCCCCCTCACGTCAACCGTCCGCCGGCTCGACGGACGGGGCGCCGGACGCCGGCCGGACGGGGCGGGGACGGGGCGGCGTCGCGCGCGAAGCGACATCCGGGGGCAGGTCCTGGCGTTGCATGAGCGTGGCGAGGCGGCGCAGCCCTCGGTGGGCGGCCGTGCGCACCGCGCCGGCCCGCCGGCCGAGCACCCGCCCGGCGCTCTCGGCGTCCAGGCCGATCACCGCGCGCAGCAGCACCGCCTCGGCCTCCCGGGGCGGGAGGGTGGCGATCAGCGCCAGCGCGGCTTCGGTGCTCAGGGTCTCGCCGGCCCGCTCGGCTGTGTCGGCGTCGCCGGCCAGGTCGTTGAGCGCCTGTACCGGCACCGGCAGCGAGGGCCGGCGGCGCTGCCGGCGCAGGTGGTCCATGGCCCGGTTCCGGGCGATGGTGACGGTCCAGGCCCGGAACCCCCCACCCGTGAAGGTGGGCAGGTCGCGGGAGATCTGCAGCCAGGTCTCCGACGCGACGTCCTCGGCGTCCGAGCCGACCAGCGCGGTCAGGTAGCGCAGCAGGCCGGGCTGGAGGCTGCGGTAGAGGAACCGGAAGGCGTCCTCGTCGCCGGCCTGCGCCGCGACGACCGCCTCGATCAGTTCATTCGTCATGGGTACGCCGTTCCCGGCGCCCGGCGTCGACGGGCGGCACGTCGGCATCGACGCACGGCACCGACCTGGTCCGGCAGCCGGACCTCCTCCCGCACCAGCAGCCCCCGCTGACCCTGATCACGCCCGACACCGTATGCGCCCGGACGGCGCGTGCGGACCGCCGCCCGGCGCGGCCGTCGGCGGGCGCCGCACCCGGGGAGCCAGTCGCGCTAACGCTAGGAGCGAGGTGCCGGGCGAACAAGTCAATGATCCGGGAGGAAAGAGTGAGAATTCTCAAACGGAGAACACGGCGAGTCGCTGTGACACGACGCGGGCTGCGGACGCCACCCGTCTGCGTGGGCCGGGCAGGACATCCGTGACCGCCGCCGTTCGGGCAGGCCATTGCACCGTCACCCGCAACGCGTGACAGGTGGTCGCGAGTCGATCACAGGCTATCCGGGCGAAGCGATGCCCGGCCACCCCGGCCACCCCGATGCTCCGCCCGGCCCGGCCGGAGCGCGAGAAGTGGGCCGAGCCCGCTCTGGGTACGGTATTGCTGTGTTGTCTTCGGGAGTCGTACTCAGCGGTCGGTACCGCCTGGACGACCGTGTCGCCACCGGCGGCATGGGTGACGTCTGGCGGGCCACGGACCGGATCCTCGGCCGGCGGGTCGCGGTCAAGGTCCTGCTGCCGGCGCTGGTCTCCGACCCCGACTTCATCGCCCGGTTCCGCGCCGAGGCCCGCATCATGGCCGCCCTGCGGCACCCGGGCATCGTGCAGGTCTACGACTGCGGCGAGGACGACCTGCCCACCGGCGGGCGGGCCGACTACCTGGTGATGGAGTTCGTCGAGGGCGAGCCGCTGTCCAAGCGGATCGAGGCGGCGGGGCACCTCGGCGTGGCCGAGACCATGTCGATCGTCGCCCAGGCCGCCCAGGCGCTGCACGCGGCGCACGCCGGCGGCATCGTCCACCGCGACGTCAAGCCGAGCAACCTGCTGGTGCAGGAGGACGGCACCGTCGTTCTGGTCGACTTCGGGGTCGCCCGGTCGACCAACGTCACGAGCATCACCAGCACCAACGCGGTGCCGGGCACCGCGCTCTACATGGCCCCCGAGCAGGCGGCGGGCCGGCCGGTCTCCGGGGCCACCGACATCTACGCCCTCGGCGCGGTGGCCTACTGCTGCCTGACCGGCGGGCCGCCGTTCACGGGCGACAACCCCTTGCAGGTCGCCGTACGGCACCTGGACGACGAGCCGCCGGAGCTGCCGCGCGACATCCCCGGGCCGGTGCGGGACCTGGTGTCCCGCGCCCTGGCCAAGGACCCGGCGGCGCGGTACGCCACCGGCGCGGCGATGGCGAGGGCCGCGCAGGCCACCATCGCCGACAGTTCGGCACCCACCAGCACCGTGCCGATGACGCCGCGCGCACCGGCGGGCGCCCGGAACGGGATGGACAGCACCCGGGACGACCTGCCGCCGGTGCGGCTGACGGCCACGCCGATGCGCGCCTCCATCGGCCGCACCGGCCGGCGCGGCACCCTGGTCGGCGCGCTCGTGGCGGTGGCGGTCGCGGGGGTTGCGCTGGCCGCGGCGCTCGGTGCCGCGCACAACGCGGACGCCCCCGCCACGAACTACGGGCCGACCGCGCCGGCGGCCGTCCCGACGCCGGGGTCCGACGACTCGGCCGCCACCGAGGAGGCCGCGGTCGAACAGGACCGCACGGCCCGGCCGGGCACGGGCCGCCCGCCGGCGTCGGCCACCCCGACGCCGACCCCGCAGCCGAGCGAGTCGGCCGCGCCGGAGCCGACGGGCGCGCCGCCGACCAAGCCGGTCGACCCGCCGCCCATCACCAGCGCGCCGGTCGATCCGCCGCCCACCACGGCGAGCACCCCGGCCGACCCGCCCCCGACCACGGCCAGCACCCCGGCCGACCCGCCGGCCCAGGCAGACTGACCCCGATCCGACCGGTCGGCGGCCGCCCACCGACCCCACCTTCACCAAATCGGACTTAAAACCCAGAGGCCCACTTAAGCTGACGATGAGGTACGTTCCGTCGTCTGCTGCGGGAGCCATGGGTGAGTGCTGAGAAGTTGGTCGTCATCGGCCAGGGATACGTGGGCCTGCCCCTGGCCATGCGCGCCGTCGAGGCGGGCATGGACGTCGTCGGCCTCGACGTCAACGCCGACCGGGTCAAGCGACTCGCCTCGGGCGAGTCCTTCGTCGAGGACATCCCCGCCGACCGGCTCGGTCGGGCGCTGGGCAGCGGGAGGTACCGCCCGAGCACCGAGTACGCCGACGCCGGGGGCTTCGACATCTGTGTGATCACCGTGCCCACCCCGCTGCGCGACGGCGTACCCGACCTGAGCTACGTCGAGCAGGCCGGCGGCGGCATCGGCCCGCACGTGCGGCCGGGTTGCGTGGTGATCCTCGAGTCGACCACCTACCCCGGCACCACCGAGGAACTGCTCCGGCCGCTGCTGGAGGCGGCCAGCGGGCTGACCGCCCCCGGCGACTTCCACCTCGGCTACAGCCCCGAACGGATCGACCCCGGCAACCCGACCTGGAAGCTGGAAAACACCCCGAAGGTGGTCTCCGGCGTCGACGCGGCCTCCCGGGATCGGGTCGACGCGTTCTACCGGCGGCTGGTCGAGCGGACCGTGCCGGTGGATTCCACCCGGGTCGCCGAGCTGACCAAGCTGATCGAGAACACCTTCCGCCAGGTCAACATCGCGCTGATCAACGAGCTGACGATGCTCAGCCACCACCTCGACATCGACGTGTGGCAGGCGATCGAGGCCGCCGAGACCAAACCGTTCGGGTTCATGCCGTTCCGCCCGGGCCCGGGCGTCGGCGGGCACTGCCTGCCGATCGACCCGTGCTACCTGTCCTGGCAGGTCAAGCGCCGGCTGGGCCGGCAGTTCCGGTTCATCGAGCTGGCCAACGACGTCAACCACGAGATGCCCGAGCACGTCACCCAACGGATCATGAACGGGCTCAACCGGGCCGGCCGGGCGGTCAGCGGGGCCCGGCTGTTGCTGCTCGGGCTGGCGTACAAGCCGAACACCGGCGACATGCGCGATTCCCCCGCCGTCGACGTGGCCCGCCGCCTGCAGGCCCTCGGCGCCGAGGTCCGGGCGGTCGAGCCGTACGCCGAGCCGCACCACCTGCCCGGCGGGGTGGTCGTGGTCGGCCTGACCGAACGCGAGATCCGCGAGGCCGACGCCGTGGTGGTGGTGACCGACCACGACTGCCTCGACTACGACCTGGTGGTGCGGCACGCCCGGTACGTCTTCGACACCCGCAACCGCTGCCATGGCCCGACGGTCGAACGCCTCTGACGGGCCGTACCCCGCGCAGCCGGCGGCAGCGCGGGCGAGCGTCGTGGCGAGCTTCGTTAAGAAGGGGCCCCTGCTCTACATAAAGCGTTGACAAGGGGCCCCTCCTTGCGCTCAGTCGCCGAGGGAGGACACGATCGGGCGGGCGAGGGCGCGGCGGGCCGGCAGGACGGACGCGGCCAGCGCGGCCAGCACCGCCACCGCGAGGATCAGCCCGAGCCGCCCCCACGGCAGCACCAGCGTGAACTCGCCGCTGAGCCGGGCCACCACCGCCATCGCCCCCGCGCTCACCCCGGTGCCGAGGCCCACCCCCAGCACCGCGCCGACCAGCGCCGTCAGCACCGCCTCGACGGCGAGCATCGCCCGCATCCGGCCGCGGGTCAGCCCGACCGCGCGCAGCACGGCGTTCTCCCGGGTGCGCTCCACCACCGACAGGCTGAGCGTGTTGGCGACGCCGACCAGTGCGATGACCACGGCCAGGCCGAGCAGGGCGACGACGAACGCCAGCGCCATGTCGACCGTGCCGGTGAGCGACTTCTTGTACGCCGCCTGGTCCATCACGTTCGCCGTCGGGTAGCGGGCCACCACCGACTCGACGGCCGCCCGGGCCCGCTCGGCGCTCACCCCGGCAGCCGGGTCGACCTCGGCGAGGAAGCCGCGCTCGGCCGGGAAGAGGCGGGCGAAGTCGGCGTCGAACACGTCGACGACGTGCCCGGCCGGTACGGGGCTGCCGGCCAGCGCCGGCCCGTCGTCGGCGACGACGGCGGCCACGGTGAACGGCCGCCCGGCCAGGGTGACGGTGTCGCCGACCGCCCAGCCCCGCGCCCGGGCCAGCTCCCGGTGCACCAGCACCCGGCCCGGCCCGAGCCGGTCGGCGTCGCCGGCGTCGACGGCGGTCAGGGTGCGCCCGACCAGCGCCGGGTGGGCGGCCCGCAGCTCGATCCCGTCGCTGATCCGGCTGCGCTGCTCGTGCACGACGCCCAGCTCGCCGCAGGCGGCCAGCTCGTCGACGAGCGGCCCGGGCAGGTCCCCGCCCACGCCGACGACCAGGAAGTCGACCCCGATCCGCTGGTCCACGGCCCGCTCGATGCCGGCCTTGACGCTGCCCGCCCCCACCACGAACGCCGACACCAGGCCGATGCCGATGACCAGGGCGGTGGCGGTCGCGGCGATCCGGCGCGGGTTGCGCACGGCGTTGGCCACGGCCAGGCCGGCGGTCGCCCCGAACAGCCGCCGCGCCGGAATGCCGAGGAGGCGCACCAGCGCCGGCACCAGCGCCGGCCCGAACAGCACGATGCCGAAGAACGCCAGCACCCCGCCGGCCGCGACCAGCGGCACCTGGCCGACGGCCCCGGCCGACGCCAGCGCCGCGACCCCGGCGGCGAGGACCAGCGCGCCCAGGGCCAGCCGTACCCGGCCGGCACCGCGGGTGGGCTGCACCGCCGCGTCGGTGAGCGCGGCCACCGGCGCGACCCGGGTGCCCCGCCAGGCGGGCACGGCGGCGGAGCCCACGGTGAGCGCGGTGCCCAGCAGCAGGCAGGCCAGCACGGTCTGTGCCGTGACGACGATCCCGCCGCCGGCCATCGGCACGTCGAGCGCGGACAACAGGGCGTCCAGGCCGACGGCGAGCGCCGCGCCGGCCGCCACCCCGAGCGCCGAGGCGGCCAGCCCGGTGATCGCCGCCTCCAGCAGCGTCGCCCGCAGCACCTGCCCCCGGGTGGCGCCGACCAGCCGCAGCAGCGCGGTGCGCCGGGTGCGCTGGGCGAGCACGATGGCGAAGGTGTTGGCGATGACGAACCCGGCCACCACCACGGCCACCGCCGCGAAGGTGAGCAGGAGCAGGTTGAACTGCCTCAGGTCGCGGACCGCGTCGTCGACAGCGGCGTCGAGGATCGCCCGCCGGTCCTTCACCGTCACGCCACCGCCGGCGTTCGCCGACGAGGAGCTCACGGCCTGGGTCACGGCCGCCACCCGCCCGGCCAGCTCCGCCGCCGGCACGCCCGGCGCAGCGGCCACCATGATCCGCCCGTAGCCCTCCTGCCGGGTCACGGCCAGGGCGTCGGGCCCGGCCAGGCCGATGAACGGCCCGCCGACGTCCCGGGAGGTGCCGGCCACGTCGACCGTGCCGACCAGGGTGTACGGGCGGGCCGCGCCGCCGCTGCCGCCCACGCGCACCGGCCCGCCGAGGGTGAACCCCTCCTCGGCGACGGTCGGCGCGTCGAGGACCACCTCGCCGGGGCGCTGCGGCAGCCGCCCGGCCACCACGTCGTACGACTGGAGGGCCGCCTCGGTGGGGATCGCGGCGACGACGGCGTACCCGAGGACGGGTCGGCCGTCGGGGCCGACGACCCCGGCGGTGCCGGCCAGCTCCCCGGCGGCGGCGCGCACCCCGTCGACCGCGCGCACCCGGTCCACGAGGGCGGGCGGGATCGGGTCCCGCCCGGCGTACACGGCGACGTCGGTGTGCCGGTCGAAGACGCCGGCCCGGTCGTACGCGCCGCGCTTCATCCCGTCGGTGAGGATCAGGGTGCCGGCGACGAACGCGACGCCGAGCACCACGGCCAGCGCCGACAGCAGCAGCCGCAGCGCGTCGGCGCGCATGGTCCGCAGGGTCAGCCCGATCACCGCCGCACCGCCGTCGCCGCGCCGGCCGGGGCCGGGTCGAGGCGGGCGAGCGCGTCGAGGACGGCCTCGGCGGTCGGCGCGGCCAGCTCGCGGACCAGCCGGCCGTCGGCGAGGAAGACCACCCGGTCGGCGCGGCTCGCGGCTACCGGGTCGTGGGTCACCATCACGACGGTCTGGCCGAGGGTGTCGACGGCCTCGCGCAGCAGCCGCAGCACCTCCGCGCCGGAGCGGGAGTCGAGGTTGCCGGTGGGCTCGTCGGCGAAGATCACCCACGGCTTGGTGATCAGGGCGCGGGCGACGGCGACGCGCTGCTGCTGGCCGCCGGAGAGTTCGGCGGGCCGGTGCCGCAGCCGGTCGGCCAGCCCGACGGCGGCGACCACCTGACGCAGCCAGCCCGGGTCGGGGCGGCGGCCGGCGATGGCCAGCGGCAGCACGATGTTCTCCTCGGCCGTCAGCGCGGGCAGCAGGTTGAACTTCTGGAAGACGAAGCCGACCCGGTCGCGGCGCAGCAGGGTGAGCCGCCGGTCGTCGAGCCGGCCGGTGTCGGCGTCGCCGATGCGTACGGTGCCGGCGGTGGGCCGGTCGAGGCCGGCGAGGCAGTGCATGAGGGTGGACTTGCCGGAGCCGGACGGGCCCATGATGGCGGTGAACCGGCCGGCGGCGAAGTCGACGTCGACGCCGTCGAGGGCGACGACCCGCGCCTGGCCGGCACCGTACTCCTTGCGCAGGCCGCGGGCGGTGACCGCGACGCCGGCGGCGGCGAACGCGGGAGGTGGTACGGACACGTGGTGCTCCCCGTGCAGATGTGGGCCTCGGACACCTGTCGACGCTAGGGGCGGCACCCGACGCGCCGCGTCCGCCCGCGCGCTCGACCCGCGTGCGCCCAGGGGTGCCCCGGCGGCGCGTGGCCGTACGACCTGGGTCGTACCCGCCGTCAGCTTCCGGGGGTGACCAGGCCGCTCTCGTACGCCAGCACCACGGCCTGCACCCGGTCACGCAGCCGCAGCTTGGCCAGGATCCGCCCGACGTGGGTCTTCACCGTCGCCTCGGCGACGTGCACCCGGGCGGCGATCTCGGCGTTGGACAGGCCCTGCGCCACCAGCAACAGGATCTCGCGTTCCCGCTCGGTGAGCTGGGCCAGCCGGGGGTCGGCGGCGGGGCCGGGGCCGAGCTGGCTGGCGAACCGGTCGAGCAGCCGGCGGGTGATCGACGGGGCCACCACGGAGTCGCCCGCGGCGACCACCCGGATCGCGGCGAGCAGCTCCTCCGGCGGCACGTTCTTCAGCAGGAAGCCGCTCGCCCCGGCCTGGAGGGCGGCGAACGCGTCGGCCTCGGTGTCGAAGGTGGTGAGCACCAGCACCCGGGGCCGGTCGCCGGGCCGGTCGGCGCAGATCCGCCGGGTGGCCTCCACCCCGTCCATGGTCGGCATCCGGATGTCCATCACCACCACGTCGGCCTCGACACGGCCGAGCACCCGCAGCGCGTCGGCGCCGTCGATGGCCTCGCCGACCACGGTCAGGTCGGGCTGGGAGCCCAGCACCATCCGGAACCCCGCGCGCACCAGCGCCTGGTCGTCCACGATCACCACGCGGACCGTCATGCCGCCACCTCCGTCCCGGTGCTCGACGGTAACGGCAGCCGCGCCTCGACCTGCCATCCCCCGGCCAGTGTCGGGCCGGCGGTGAGGCTGCCGTCGTACACCGTCACCCGCTCGCGCATGCCGACCAGGCCGTGGCCGCCGGATGGCGCGGGGCGGACCACAGGTCGGCCGCGCCCGTCGTCGACGACCCGGACCACGACGGCGTCGGGGGTGTGGGTCAGGCGCAGCGTGACGGTCGCGCCGACCCCGGCATGCTTGAGGGCGTTGGTGAGCGCCTCCTGCACCACCCGGTAGACGGTCAGCTCCAGGCCGGGCGGCAGGGCCGGCGGTTCGCCGGTGACCGTCGCGTCGACGCGCAGCCCGGCGGCGCGAAACCGGTCCAGCAGCTCGGGCAGCTCCGCCAGGGCCGGCCGGCGGTGCGTCGGCTCCGCCGACAGCCCCGCAGGTCCCGCGCCGTCCGGCCCGGCCGCCGGCTCGGGGGCGCTCGTCTCCCGCAGCACCCCCACCAGGCGGCGCATCTCCTCCAGCGCCTGCCGGCCGGTGTCGGCGACCACCCGCACCGCCTCCCGGGCGGTCTGCGGGTCGCGGTCGAACAGGTAGCGGGCACCGTCGGCCTGCACGATCATCACGGCCATGCTGTGCGCCACCACGTCGTGCAGCTCGCGGGCGATGCGGGTACGTTCCTCGGCCACCGCCGCGCGGGCCTCGGCCTCCCGCTCGCGCTCCAGCGTGGCGGCGCGTTCCTCCAGGCTGAGCACGTAGAGCCGGCGGGTACGCACGTTCAGCCCCATCAGCCAGACCGCAGCGGTGACCAGCCCGAACCAGATCGCCGAGGCCCACCAGGCGATGTTGTTCTCGACCTGGAGCGCGGCCAGCACCACACCGACGGCGGCGACGGCACCGGCGACGATGCCGTCGCGCAACCTCCCGGCGTACTTCACCACGCTGTACAGGGCGATCAGCACCGCCACGTCGAAGGCCAGCGGGCCCCAGCCGGCGACCACCTGGGCCCCGGCGAGCACGGCGACGGCCGCCGCCACCGCCGAGGGGTGGGTGCGCCGCAGCAGCAGGGCGACGGCCATCGCCGCCCCGACGCCGGTGGCCCACCAGCCGCCGGGCTGGTTGACCGCCCCGGCGAGGCCGAACAGCACCACGAAGCCGGAGACCGCCACGTCGAAGGCCACGCTGCGCAGCGGCCGACCGAACAGGATCCGCCTCACGGTCACCGAGCGTACGGGGCGGCGCGGTCGTGACGGCGGGTTGGGTGTACAGGAGTCGGCTGCGCCGCCGTTGATACCTCGCGGCGCGCACTTCTCAGATTCACGTTCCCCCGTATCCGGGAATTGCCACCTCCCCGGCAAATGCGGACGCCCTTTGAGCAATCGTCAATCTCGACCATTCCATTCATGGTGACCACTGCAATACAGTTGTCGAGCCGGGTCATCGGAGCAATTCTCCGCCACTCGGCCCACCACCATCACCATCGAAGGGGAATCAGCATGAGAATCGCGCTGACACATCCACGCCCTCGGCGTACGGCCCGACTGCTGTTCGGCGCCCTGCTGACCGCCGCGCTGGCGTTCTCCGTGAGCGGCACCGCCACGGCGGCGCTCGACAAGGGCGACTTCACCGCGAACGCCCGCACCGACGTCTACATGAAGGACACCTCGTCGGACACGGGCTACGAGCCGCACGGGGCCATCTACTCGTCGTTCTTCAGCAGCCCGGACATCAAGATCTGCCCGACCGCGGTCGAGTGCGCGTCGCACACGAACCCGGTCGTCGGGTCGACGAGCTACATTTTCGTGAACCTGCGCAACAATGGCCCGTACGGCTCCGGAATCAGCAACGGGACGCTGAAGGCGTACTACACCACCTCCGGTGGCGCCGCGAACTGGCCGACCCACTGGACGCCGATCGGCTCGAAGACCCTGCCGGTCGCGCCCGGGGTCACCACGACGTCGATCGCCTGGCCGAACGTGCCCTCCATCGGGCACTTCTGCCTGCTGCTGCGCTGGGAGTCGGCGACCGACCCGATGCTGTTCGAGGGCACCGCCACCTCGATCAACACGCAGTACAACAACAACATCGCCTGGAAGAACGCCAACACCGTCCCGGCGGGCGGCGGCGTGGTCACCGACCGGCCCTTCGCCATGGCGAACGCCCTGGCCGAGCCGGCGCCGTTCGACCTCGTGTTCCGGCCGGTCGGCGAGCCGGTCCCCGGTGTCAAGATCGTCGCCGACCTGGGGCCGGAGCTGTTCGAGCGCTGGCGGGCCGCCGGCGGGCAGGGTGACGGCATCCAGGTCGTCGGCCGGAGCGCCGTGCAGATCGTCGACCCGTACAAGGCGCAGATCAAGGGCCTGCTGATCAAGCCGGAGGAGCGGCCCGTGGTGAAGCTGAGCTTCGCCACCGGCGAGACCCTGCGGAAGGCGTACACCCTCCAGGTCGTCCAGGTCGGCCCGGCGCGCCAGCTCGGGGAGAGCTTCGACGTCGGCGGGGTGGACTACACCTTCGAGCCGCGCAAGGGCTGACGGGGGGGCCGGCGGCTGGGGTGCCGGGACCCTCCCCGGCCCGCCGGCCAACCGGTGCGACCGGCTGACCGCCGCCGCCACGCAGATGGCGGCGGTTAGCCGTGCCGGCAGTGGGAAGCCGAGCTCTGAGTCACTTCGACGAGTCCGACCGGATGCTCTGACCGGCAACGGCACCGCTCTGGGCCGCAGCGTTGTTGGCTGCGAGCCAGCCGGCGGGGTTACCGCAGTCGTGGTAATCGCCTGTGACGGGGTGGATCAGCACGTCGTGGTCGCGTGCGAAGGCGATCACGGCGTCGGTGGCCTGGTATTCGCCGTTGGGCGCTGGGGTCAGCTTCTGGAAGTAGGCCAGCGCGTGGGCGGGTAGCAGGGTGCGGCTGATGTTGATGTAGGCGGTCGGCTCGCCGTAGGCGCTCGGCTTCTCGAGCAGTTCGTCGAGCAGTTGGTGGCCGGCGACTGCGCGTGGGTGCAGGATGCCGTAGCGGTGGGCCTCGGTGCCGGGCACCGTGGCGGCGGCGAGCGCGGCCGGCACTGCGGCGGCGGTCCGGGCGGCGCTGAGGTCGGCCAGGTCCGATCCGCCGTCGCTGCGGAGGAGTAGGTCGTCGCCGGCGACCAGGAGGAAGTCGTCGCCGACGATGAAGTCTGCGGCGACGATGGCGGGCAGTGCGGTGCCGTACCGGTCGTCGCGGGGTTGTTCGAGGAACGTGAAGGTGGCCTGGGTGTGCAGGTCGGCGATGAAGGCGTACTTATTTTGCCAGCCGCGTGCGGTGAAGTAGTCCTTGAGGTCGCGGTCTTCGCTGAAGTAATGGCGTACTTGGCGGCCAGGCTCGCCTGGGGCGGTGACGATGGCGATGTCGCGTGCTCCGGCGGCGACGCAGTCGGCGACGGCGTAGGCCACTACCGGCTGGTTGAGGATCGGCAGCATGCACTTGTTGATCGTCTTGCCGATGGGGAAGAACCTGCTGCCCATTCCGGCGACAGCGATGACGGCCCTCACGCGTACACCTTTCGGTTGGTTGCCCGGCTGTCAAAGTGTGGCGACGACGCCTTCGAGGGCGACCACTCGCTCGTGCAGCGCTTCGAGTGAGCCGGGCGGACCCGTGCAGTTTACGCATCGCCCCGGCCGGATCCGGAGCAGTTGGTGAAAGCGTACGACGGCAGCGGATCGCCGGCCTTTCAGTGCCGGCGATCCGCTGCCTGCGTCAACGCGAGGTGGGTGAGGTGGACCTGACAGCGGGCTCGGCGGCGGCGGCTGCGGCCAGGGAGCCGGCGTGTCGGATGCGGTTCCAGGTAGGTGTCCGGCGTGTGCCGGAGTCGAAGCCGTGGCGCAGGGCCTGCCGATGGACCGCGGCGAGCATGGCGTCGTAGTCGCGCGGGGTGCTGCGGTGGCCCTCGACGTAGTGGTGGAGGGCGGCGACGCCGACTTCGGCCAGTGTGTGTCCGCTGCGCGCGATGGCGGCGAGGAGGTCGGTGTCGAAGGCGAGGCTGTGGTCGGTGACGATGGGTAGGGCGGTGCGCAGAGCGGCGGCGGGGAAGGCTTTGAAGCCGGCCTGCGGGTCGCCGATGTCGAGTTGGAGGAGATCGCGTACGGCTCGCTGGTAGAGCAGGGTGGTGGGTGTAGGGCCGGTGGGCGGATAGTAGCCGTGGAAGTCGGGACGGCGGCGGGAGCCGATGACGGCGCCGACGCCTGGTTCGTCGAGGGTGGCGACGTGCAGACCGAGTTGTTCCAGGGGATAGGTGAGGTCGAGGTCGGTGTAGGCGAGGACGCTGGAGCCGGTGCCGAGGAGTTGGGCAAGTCCCCACAGCACCGCGCCGCCTTTGGCGCTGGCGTCGTCGGGTCGGGCCGTGATGGTCACGCGGATCTGCGGGTGCTCGACCGTGGTGGCGCGGGCGGCGTGGTCGGTGCTTTCGTCGACCAGGAGGAGATCGGCGCGGGCGTCGGGGCACGCCTGCAGCAGCCAGGTCAGTTGGGCGATCTTGACGGTGAGCGCGTCGTCGCCGTGCTCTGGGTTGAGGCGGTGGGTTTCGTCGCGCATCGGTACGACGATGCCGAGGTCGATGCGGTCGTGCCGGGCCAGGACGGCGGCTTTGGAGCGGGCCGCCTTGATGGCGGCGACCAAGCCGTGCAGTTGGAGGTCTGCCGGGAGGTGGTCGCGGCGGTTCTTGGCGAGGGCGTGCACGAAGGCGATGAGGAGCCGGTCGTCGTAGTGCGGGAGAGGGCTGTGTGTCTGGTGGCCGGTGAGGTGATCGGCGACCAGGTGCAGCAGGGCGCGGCCGGCCGGGTCGGCGGCCCAGCACTGGTCGGGGGTGGGCGGGGCGTCGGCGTTTGCCCAGGCGGTGCGGACGTGCTCGCGGAGCAGGTCGTAGCCGGCCACGAGGGAGCGCTGGGTGTCGTCCCACCGTGCGCCGTCGTCGGTGGCCTCGGCGGCCCGCCACGCTTGCTCCCAGCCGGCAGGGTGAGCGCGGGCGGCGCGGGCGGTGGCAGTGAGCTGCTGCCAGTGGCGGCGGACGGAGGGCGATGCGCAGTCCGGGTCGTCGTCTGAGGAGAGATGAGCGGCGGCGGTTTCGGCCAGGGCGAGGGCTTGGCCGGCCTGGGCTGGGGTGTCGGCGGCAGCGGTGAGCGCGTCGAACCATCGCTCGGCGGCCAGGGTCAGCCCGCAGGTGTGGTGGGCGAGGTCGTGAATCGTCTGCTCTCGCCGGGTGAGCAGTTCGGCGCGTACCCGACGGTGGTGGGCGCGTTGGAGGGCGGCGGCGCCGGCCAGGTCGACCGGGGCGTGGTCGGTGCGAGCGGTGAGCAGGGCGTGCAGCGCGGTCTCGGCGGGGTCGGTCAGGATGTCGGCGTGTAGCAGCAGGGCCAGCAGTTCACCGAGTACACCGGGATTCGCCGCCCTGGCTGACTGTCGGAATCGTTCGCTGGCCAGGTAGGCGCCGTCGATGGTCTCGGGACGGTGGGCGAGCGTCGCCATGGTGCGGGCGAAGGTGTGACACATCCCCGGTGTGGCATCGTCGGGGAAGAAGAGCTTGTCTCGCAGGACCCTGGTCGCCCGCTTGGCCTCGGGGCGGTGGGCGACCAGCAGCGCGAGCGCGGCGAGCGGTAGGTCCGTGCGGTCGTCGAGCGCCCGGGTGATCCGGCCAGCAGCCGACGCCGCGGTGACCGACAGTAGCGCCCGGATGGTGGCCGGGTCCGGGTCGGCGGTTGCGGCCAGTTGTATCGCGAGTTCGACGTCGGCGTCGTGGTCGTTGTTCAGCAGCGGCGAGTCGGTCAGGGGGAGGAAGACGCGGGCGGCGGCGGTCATCGGGTGATCCTTGCGGCGACGAGTTCGGCGGCTTGCCGGGCGGTGTGCACGGGAAAGAGCAGGTTCTGGCGCAGGAACGTGCGTTCGAACGGGCTCAGGGCTGTGTGCACGACGGCTGTGGTGACAGTGATGTCCACGCGTGCGCCCTGCTTGCCGACGCGTTCCAGCAGGTGCCGCACGGTTTCCTCGTCCGGTGGCTGCGCTGCCGCGCACATCTGGTGCTGGGCGGTGGGGCAGCGCAGGCGGCAGTTGGTGGTGGGCTGGTCGTAGTGGCCGTTGTAGTCGGGGAGGTGGCTGCCGCGCTCCACGGTGCGCCCGCAGGATGAGCGTTTCAGGACCGCGGGCCGCAGGTGGGTGGGGATGTCGGCGTACACCTCGTCGAACGCGGCCATGATCCGCGACTCGGTGCCGGCGGTGAGCAGCTTCTTGCCCGGCGTGAACGAGCCCGTGGGCAGGGGCAGGCCGTAGGACATGAAGGATTGGATGTGGTCGTCGGCGAACTTCAACCCGCCGAGGACGACGGTCCGGGCGCCGGCGTCTCGGAAGATCTGCCAGACGTGCCGCAGGTGGGCGTCGGTGGTGTTGAGCCCTTCGGCGATCGGCCGGTAGTACGCCAGTACGTTGATCTTTTCCGATTGCAGGATGCGGTGCAGGAAGCGTAGTCGGCGCTCTCGGTGGGGCGGTTCGATCGACTCGGGCATGGCGGCGTAGCAGACGTTGACGTCGAGGTCGACGTGGACGAGGGATTCCAGGCAGTCGATCTGCTCGTCGGACAGGGTGTATTTGGTGATGCACGAGATGCGGTTGGTCAGGCCGAGGTCGTCGAGTAGTTGCAGCGCACGCCAGGTCCGGGGCCACAGCTTCGGCAGGAACGCCTCGGAGGTGGACATGTGCAGGCCGATGGGTGTGTGGTGCGGGGTGAACCAGGGGTGCGACAGCAGCCGCGCGACGACGTCCTCGGGTTCGAGGAAGCCGGTGGGTTCCCAGGCGCCGAGGTAGCCGTCGACGGTGTCGCCTTCGCGCCGGTAGCAGTAGGCGCACATCAGAGGACAGCCGATGCCGAAGTCGGCGGACATGCCGCCCTTCATCTGCGAGATCATGTAGCTGGTGTTCAACCCGTCGGGGCCGGCGGTGGCCTGGCTCGCGGCGATCTGCTCTGCGGTGGCGATCGGCGTGAATCCGGCTGGCAGTTGTGCCTTGAGCGCGTAGGGGGCGTCCGGGGTGCCGACGACGCCCGGCCAGGCGAAGGTGCAGCGCAGCGCGAATCCCAGGGCGTCGCTCTGGGCGGCGTCGAGGTGATGGGTGCGGGTCAGCGCGGCGATGGTGCGGGCGGGGAGTTCCTGCAGCGGGATACGGCGGCCGGTGGGTTCATGCAGCAGTCGATCCGCGTGGACGTCGGTCAAGGCATGTTCCAGGGGTCCGTCGGCGAGCTGGCGTGCCGCGTCCACGACCCCGTAGGGGTCGGTGAGGTCGAGGACGGCCTGCAGATCGCGGGCGACGGCAGATCGCGCCGCGCTGCGGTGGAGGGCTGGCGGGCTGCCGTGGGTCGGTGGGCTGGTCGGGATGGTCACATCTGCTCCTTCGGTGAACTGGGGGTGGACGGTGTCGGTCGTGCCCATCCGTGGGGTGCGGGGACGTTCAGGCGGCGGCCGGCGTCGAGGAGGGCGGACAGGTCGCTGGCGTTGAGGCGGACGCCGTCGTGGAGGGTCCGGTCGCGGTGGGACCAGGCACGGTCACCGGGCATTCGGGCACCCTGCTGACGCACCGCGTCGGCGAGGGCGGCAACGCCGGTTGTTAGTGCATAGGCGGTGCTGAGACGGCGAGGGTCGAGGGCCATGATGAGCAGTCCTCGCCCGTCATCTCCTGTTGGCACGGGGGCGCTGCCGGTCAGCGCGCCGACCAGCAGCTCCAGGACGATCGCGAGGGCTTGGCCGCGCTCGCCTGCGGGCAACAGAACGGTGGCGTGAGTCGGGTCGTGGGTTGCTCGGCCGTCCGCGTCGAGGGCCGTTCCGTCGGGAAGGGGCTGGTCGGTGCGGGCGAGCTGGTGCAGGCTGCCCCAAGACGTCGCGGCGGCGGCTAAGTCCACCAGCACGGGGCGCTGCCGATCCGGACCCGGCACGGCGACCGCCAGCGCGCTACTGCCCAATACCGGCGTGCCGGTACCACCGTGCAGGGCGACGCTGCGCGCCGACGCCTGAGCGGCGACCACACCCACCAGCCCACTTCGTGCGACCTTCGCGGCGGGAATGCCGAGCGCCCCGATATGACCGGCCCGATGAACGGTCACGGCGGCGATCCCCCAGCGCTGGGCACGCAGCATCGCTGCGGCGGCCGCCGTCCGGGCAGCCAACGGTCCCGGAGCCAGGTCGGCGTCCACGACCCGGATCGCGTCCTCGTCGCGGACGGCCCGGATGAGCGGACGCGGGTTTAAGCGGCCGGTGCGCAGCTTGTCGAGGTAGGTGGGGGCCAAGCGGCTGCCGTGGCCGCAGATGCCGCGCAGGTCAGCCTCAACCTGGGCCTCGGCCATCACCCTCGCCCCGACGCGGGTCATTCCCGCCGCCTCGTACAGGCATTGCAGGTAGCTGGCGAGATGCCGGGCGGGAACTGGGGTCACCACGACGCCCCGCCCACCGGTACGGCCCCATGGGCGCGTCCGTCGGCGAGCAGGATCCGGTCCACCGCCGCGACGCTGGCCCGGTGCGGACTGAAGGCGGCGATCAGCACCGTCGCGGACGAGCCGGCTAGGTCGTCGACGTCGCCGAACGCGACCTGAACCACGGTCCGTCCGTTCACGGCGAGTCGCGTGGCCTCCTCGGCGGCCCGGCTGGAGTCCGCCGTGGTGCGGGTGTCGTAGCCGTAGACGATGACCGGGCCTGCTGTCGGCACCGGAGCGCCGGCCGGCACCTGCAACACACGGTGGTGCGCGGCGAGCTGGATGGGCAGATAGTCCGGTGTGTGGCGAGCGCTGTCGGCCCGTCGCTGTCCGACGTCGGGCACCCGCACCAGGGTCAGGACCGTGCCGGGTGGCATGTTCAGCGGAAGAAGATGGCCGCCGCGTACGACCGCCACCGACCGGTCCGCGATCCGGTCCGCCACCTGCCGGGCTGAGGCGTTCGCCTGCGGCCACTGCGGTCGGTGCGCGCCGGGCGTCAGACCGTAGCGCTGGTGCAGCGCTCGTACGCGGGCGACGGCCTCGCCGATGCGTTGACGGTCGATCACGCCGTGCTCGACCGCGGCCGTCAGCGCCCGCACCAACTCCGCGCGGCGCTGCTGTGCCGTCGCCGGGTGCGCCACTGGGCTTCGTCCCCGAGAGACCTCCGAGTCCAGCATCACGACGTCCACGCCGGCCGCTACGGCGGCGATCGCCGCCCGGGCCACGCCGCCCAGCGGTTCGTGTACCGCGGGGATAGACAGGTTCTCGCTGACCACCACGCCGCCGAAGCCCAACTCGTCGCGCAGCAGGTCGAGCACACGCGGAGATGCCAACGCCGGCCGGTCGTCGAGCGCGAGCACGGTCTGACTGCCGACCATCACGCACGCGACCTGCGCGTCGATCGCGGCCTGGAATGGAAGCAACGCACCGGGGTCAAGCCGGTCGAGCACCGGCGCGGCGTGGTGCGGGTCCACGCGGATCCCACCCAGCCCGGGGAAGTGCTTGGCAGTCGCCGCGACACCCGCGGCCTGCAAGCCGCGCACGAACGCCGCCGCCAGCAGCGCAACCCGCTCGGGGCCCGAGCCGAAGGAACGGGTACCCACCGCGGCAGGTGCCGGCCAGGCCGTGGTGTCGCACACCGGCGCCAGGTTCCAGGCCAGCCCCACCGCCCGCAGCTGCCCGCCGATCGCCGCGCCGGCCATCTCGGCCAGGTCCTCGTTCCCCGCTGCCCCGAGCGCCAGATTCCCGGGCAACTGGGCCACGCCCGGCCAGTCCAGCGCGTTCAACCGGCCGCCCTCCTGATTGGCGCTCAGCAGCAGCGGAAGCCGGCCAGCGGAGTTCTCGCTCGCCCAGCGGGTGACCTCATCCAGCACCACCGGACTGCCGACGATGGCTTTGCTGATCCGACCCGGCTCCCCCATCAGTGGCTCGCGTCGTGACGGGCCGCACCCGCCACCGGGATGAAGCGACATCCGGCCAGGACGCACCAGCAGGTCGATGTCAGCGGCGAGGCCAGGATCGACCTCGACCGGCTTACCGAGAAGCGGACGCGGCATGGAAGCTCTCCCTCACGGCCGTGAACCCGGCGAGCGGGCATCACCTGCAGGGCAGCGGGCACAGCCGCCGAGGTCCGGCCGGCGCCCACACATCGACCTTCGCCGGAACCGGACAGCGGGGGCAGGCCCCGGCGAGGTGCCATCGGTGCGGTCCGCTCAAAACCTGGTGCGGTTGGTGCGGTTGGTGCGCTTGCTTCTCCGCCACCAGTACGGGCCGCTACTGTCAGTCGCGGCTGCACCTGCGCCACCCGGAAGGGGGCTCCAACCGTGCAAGGCGACCCCACTGCTGCCCGCGGTAACCAGCGGCTGGCCGGCCTGCTCAGCGATGCGCAATGGCGGCCCGAGGCCCTGGCACGACGGATCAACGCCGCCCTGATGGCACGTGGCAGCAGCCGCAGAGTCCACCCCAAGACCCCCTACAAGTGGATCTCCGACGGCGCACTACCGCACGGCGACATCCCCGAACTCGTCGTCGAGGTCCTGTCCGCCCAGCTCAAGACAGAGCTGGCGTTCGAAGACGTCTGGGGCGTGACCGCCCCGCGTCCGCGTCCGGCGCTGCCGGCGAACCACGCGATGGATCTACCCTGGGACAGCAACGGACTGCTCAGCCTCGTAGGAGGACCCGTGCCGACCCGTCGCACCATCATCGCCGTAACCGGCGCCGCGCTGACCGCCCCCGCATGGGCCGCGCTCCACCAACCCGCCCCGGACCTCTACTCCACCGCAACCGAGGGCGGGCCCGTCAGCCCACCCCTGCTAGACATGATCGACAACCTCGTCGCCCACGCGCAGCAACTCGACGACCATCAGGGCGGCGCCGCCCGCGACTTCGTCCACGACCAGTTCACCGCCGTGGCACGGCTCCTACGCCGCGCCTCCTACAACGCCGCCGCCGGCCGCCGGCTCGCCGCCGCCCTCGCGCAGCTTGCCCAAACCGCCGGATTCATGGCCTTCGACGCCCACGAAGACGGCCTCGCCCAACGCTGGTACCTCACCGCCCTCCGCACCGCCCACACCGCCGCCGACCCCGGCCTCGCCGCCAGCGTTCTCGCCCTCATGTCCAACCAAGCCGCCGACCGCGGCCACGCCCTCGACGCCCTGCAACTCGCCGCAGCCGCCCAAGAAACCGCAGCGACCGCCCCACCGGCCGTACGCTCCCTGGTCGCCGCCCGCAGCAGCCTCGCCCACGCCGTCGCCGGCGACCTCACCAGCTTCCACCGCACCCGCGAGGACACCCTCACCCACCTCGACACCACACCCGACACGCCACTACCCCGCTGGGCCTCCTACATCGACCGCATCGAACTCGACGCCATCACCGGCCGCGGACTGGTCGTCCTCGCCGAACAACTGCCCCAACAACGACGCAAGCTCCTACGCCACGCCGAACGACTGCTACACGCCCGAGCCCACACCAGCCCCGACGCCCCACCGCAACGCTCCGCCCTGCGCCACGGGGCCTGGCTCAGCCTCGCCCACCACGCCACAGGCGACCTCGACCTCGCCGTCGACACCGCCCGAATCGCCCTCAGCCGCCTGCCCGCCGTCAGCTCCGCACGCAGCGTCGCACTGCTGCGCCGCCTCCACGACGAGCTCACCCCCTCCAGCGCCCGCTCCCCAGCCGTGCGGGACCTCCTCCACGACCTGCGGCACCTTCCCGCGCCGCTCTAGGGCAGGATCACCGGGAGGCGATACTCGTGCTCGGTGCCCCCGGCGGTGCGCAGGTGGATCTCGCCGGTGCGCAGCCCGTAGGTCACCGACCAGCGGGTGTGGCCCTGCCGCACGTCGTTGAGCAGCTCCAGCGCCGCCCGGTCGTCGACCACCCCGCCGGCCTTCGTCAGGGCGGCGGCGAGCACGCCGTAACGGTGGTCGGTGCGCCGGCGCTGTTCGGGTACGCCGACCACGGGCACGTTGGTCAGCGCCTGCCAGCCGCCCCGCCCCTTCTCGACCCGCATCGCGCCGTCGACGAACTCGACCACGGCCGAGGCTCCGGTGGCGTCGGCGAGCAGGTAGTGCAGCGGGGGCCCGCCGTCGAAGTCGAGGTTGTGCCGGCCGAAGACGGCGACCGCCTCGTCGACCGTGGCGGCCTGGTCGAGCACCAGTCGAAGGATGCGTACTGAACCGACGGTGGGCTTGCCCGCCTCCGCCCGGACGGTGGCCCCGTCGTCGGCGGCCAGCCCGACGGCCAGACCACGCTCGTTCATGCCGTCGAACGGCAGCAGGGGCGCGTTGAGCAGCCGGCGGTCCCCGGTGGGGTCGGCCCCGACGCCGAGGTAGGACATGTCCACCAGGGAGACCGTGGCGTACCCGTCCGGTGGGTCGGTGCGCAGCACCAGGGCCGGGTTGGCGTCCCAGTCGAAGTTGCGGGCGAACAGCGGCCGATTCGGGTCGCCCGAGGCGGCGAAGAGCGAGCAGCCGAACGGGCTGGGCGGCGCGGCGTCGGTGCCGACGGTCGGGTCGTAGTCGCCGACGTAGGTCATCTCCCACATCGGCAGGTCGTCGACCCGGCGCAGGCTGGCCAGGGTCCGGTCGGCCTGCGCCGGGTCCTGCCGGGACGCGGTGGGCATGCCGGCCGGCGGACTCGCGGGCGGGGCGGCGGCGGTCTCGGGGGCGGAGCAGGCGGTGACGGCGAGCAGTAGGGCCAGGCCGGCCCCCAGGAAGGTCCTACGCATGATTCCTGAACGCTAGGTCAGCCATCGACCGTTGTCCACCACGGCGGGGCTGCCGACGGGACGGTCGACCAAGCGGCGGCGGGAGTGCCCGGTCACAGCGGCGCGGTGGACCGCCGGGTCAACCCTGCCCCCGTGCGAGGATCAGCCGCCGTGGACCCTGACGGCGGCCTGCCGACCGCACCGACCGGTGGCGACCGGCCCGGACCGCCGGCGCGGCTGCCCGGATCGACCGGCCGCGCCCGACGCCGGCCGCAGGACCGTCCGCTGGAGCGGCTGCGCCTGCTGCACCCGCTCGACCGGGTGGCGCTGGTCCTGGCCCTGGTGGGGGCGGCCTGCGCGCTGACCGGCCTGCTGCCGCGCGCCGAGACCGTGGCCACCCTGGGGCGCGTCCTGCCGCTGCTGTTGTTCCTCGGCACGGTGGTGGTGCTGGCCGAGCTGACGGCGATGGCCGGCGTGTTCGACGTGCTGGCCGGCCGGCTGGCCCGCGCCGCCCGGGGCAGCTATCCGGCCCTGTTCGTGCTCTGCGTCGGCTTCGCCTCCGCCACCACGATCGCGCTGAACCTGGACACCACGGCGGTCCTGCTCACGCCGGTGATGCTGGCCCTGGCGCGCCGGCTGGGCATGCCGCCGCTGCCGCTGGCCCTGACCACCGTGTGGCTGGCCAACACGGCCAGCCTGCTGCTGCCGGTGTCGAACCTGACCAACCTGCTGGCCGCCGACCGGGTCGGCCTCGACCCGCTGCCGTACGCGGCGCGGATGGCACTGCCGCAGGCCGCCGCGATCGCGGCCACCATGGCGCTGCTCTGGGTCGGCTACTGGCGCCGGGGGCGGCGCGGGGCCGACCGGTTCGTCGCGCCCGGGCCGCACGTACCCGCCGATCGGGTGCTGTACCGGATCGCGCTCGCCGGCTGCCTGCTCCTCGTGGCCGGGATCCTCGCCGGGGTGGAGGTGGGGATCGCCTCCGCGGCGGCCGCCGGGCTGGTCCTGGTCGGTTTCGCCGCGCGCAACCGGGGCGCGCTGCGCCCGGCGCTGGTGCCGTGGCGGCTGCTGGTCTTCGTCACCGGGTTGTTCCTGGTGGTGCAGACCCTCGGCCGGTACGGGCTGGACGACCTCGTCGGCGTGCTGCTCGGCCCGGACGGTGGGGCGCTCGGAGCGTTGCGGGCCGGCGGGACGGGCGCGCTGCTGTCCAACGTGGTGAACAACCTGCCCGCGTACGTGGCAGGCGAGGCGGTGCTCCCGCCCGGCGACCCGACCCGGCTGCTGGCCCTGCTGATCGGCACGAACGTCGGCCCGCTGGTCACGCCGTGGGCGTCGCTGGCCACCCTGCTGTGGTACGAGCGCTGCCGGGCCGCCGGGGTGGCCGTGCCGCTGGGCCGGTTCCTGGCCGCCGGTGCCCTGCTCGCGGTGGCCGCAACGCTCGCCGGGGTGGGCGCGCTGCTGCTCACCGGCTGAACCGTCGCGCCGCCGGATCGGGGGCGGGCGGAGCGGGCCACCCCGATACCGGGTCAGCCCGCGTCAGTGCGCCGGCACGCGGGCGGGCTGACGGCGGGGCGGCCGTCGGGCCGCCCCGCCGCGGGCCTGCGGCCCCGACCGGGGCCGGCGGCAGGACTCAGCAGGGGCTCTCGACGAAGGTCGGGTAACCGGAGCGGACGCCCCAGGTGTAGGTCGTGCCGGCGCAGCTCTCGTACTTCTCCCCCAGCACGGTGGTGTGGCTGGAGTCGGAGTAGTAGGTGGTCACGCACTCGTGGTCGATCCGGCAGGCGCGGGCCTGGGCCGG
This sequence comes from Micromonospora sp. NPDC057141, assembly GCF_042670805.1. Taxonomy (NCBI): domain Bacteria; kingdom Bacillati; phylum Actinomycetota; class Actinomycetes; order Micromonosporales; family Micromonosporaceae; genus Micromonospora; species Micromonospora sp. NPDC057141. The sequence goes on from NZ_JBHUVA010000041.1 coordinate 39,123, forward strand.
CGAGCCGGGCACGACGAGCACGGAGGCGCCCACCAGGGCGGCGGTCAGCAGCACGCGACGGATCACGGTAGTCCCCTTCCGGCGACGGGTGGGGCGTCACGCCCGGGGTGACTCGTCGTCCCACCGGCCGCCTGTGTATCGATCAACGTAGTGGTCCACAGTGGCCCGGGGCAACGGTGGTAGGGGTGGGCCGTCAGCCGACCGGGGTCCGGCGGGTGGCACGCGGGCCGACCAGCCGGCGGACCACCGGCGCCGCGTTCCACTTCGCCGCACCGACCAGGTCCCGGGCGTGTTCCAGCACCGTGTAGTCCGGCCTGGCCAGCCCGTCGGCGATCGCCCGGTCCAGGTCGTTGCCGCAGCGGGTGAGCACGCTGTCGAAGTCCCGGCGGACCGGGTCGAGCAGGTGGTAGCCGAAGGAGCGGTGCAGCCGGGCGAAGAGCGGCTTGTAGAGCCGGGCCCGTTCGTGCAGCCCCGACGAGTACGACATCGGGTTCTTCGGCCGCCGCCGCACGTAGTCGGGCAGCACGTCGGCGAACGCCCGACGGACGATCCACTTCTCCTGGCCCTCGCGCAGCTTCAGCCCCAGCGGCAGCCGCATCGCCAGCTCCACCACGCTCAGGTCGAGGAACGGCACCCGCGCCTCCACCCCATGGTCCATGCTCGCCCGGTCCACCCGCTGCAACTCCGTACGGCAGAGGTTGCGGATCCTGTGCAGGAACAGCCGGCGGGCCCGCTCGGGGCCGACCTGGTGGTACATGGGGTAGCCGCCGAACAGCTCGTCGGAGCCGTCGCCGGTGAGCACCACCTTGACGCCCAGGTCGCGCAGGCGGCGGAAGATCGGCACCGAGACCACGGCGTTGATGATGTCGCCGTACTCGGTCAGCTCGGAGATCCGGATGGCCTCCCGGACGTCGGCGAGCCGGATGTCGCGGGGGCGCAGCTCGACCACCTCGTGCGGCACCCCCAGGTCGGCGGCGAGCCGCCGGGCGTATGCCACGTCGGGGCTCCCCGGCGCCCCGACGGTCACCGCCACGCAGTCGGGGTGCAGCTGGTGGGTGTGCAGCAGGGCGAGCGAGCTGTCCAGCCCGCCCGAGAGCACCACGCCGACGGTGAGGTCGGTGTCCAGCCGCATCCGGATGCTGTCGGTGAGGGCGGCCCGGACGAGCAGGGCGGCCTCGTCCGGGTCGTCCACCACGGGCAGCCCGTCGCCGAGGGTGAGCAGGTCGACGTACGGGAGCAGCCGGACATGGCCGCCCGGCTCGGCCCAGCCGTGGTGCCCCGGGGGCACCTCGGCGACCGGGGCGCCGTGCCCCACCAGGGCCTTGACCTCGCTGGCCAGGTGCAGGCAGCCCGGCACCCGGGACCAGTACAGCGGCTTCACCCCGAGCGGGTCGCGGGCCAGGTAGGCCCGGCCGGTGGCCCGCTCGACCACGACGAAGGCGTACTCGCCGCGCAGCCGCCGCACCGCGTCCTCGCCCCAGCGTTCGAAGGCGGCGAGCACCACCTCGGTGTCACTCTCGCTGCGGAACGGGTGCCCCAGGCGGGTCAACTCGGCGCGCAGCTCCCGGTGGTTGAAGACCTCGCCGTTGTAGCAGAGCAGGAGGCGCTCGTCGGCGGAGACCCAGGGCTGCACCGCCCGTTCCCGGTCGACGATCCGCAGCCGGCGGATGCCGGCGAGCAGGCCGGCCTCCCGGCGGGTCTCGGTCACCTCACCGCGCGGTGCGAGGACGGCCAGCATCCGCCGGAAGGTGGCCGGGTCGGCCTCGGTGCCGATGCTCAGGGCGATGCCGCACACGGCTCAGACCCCCATCTCGGCCTCGTACGCGCGGCGGAACCGCGCCCGGGCGGCGGGCGCGAGGCACAGGTGCCAGGCCTGCCCCTCGTCGACCACGTTGATCTCCCCGGCCTGCTGCCGGGCCAGCAGCACGCCGGCCAGCACGTCCCGGGCGCCGAACCGCTGGAACCAGGCCAGCTCCACGTCGACGGCGTAGCCGAGGCAGTGGCCGCTGGGCACCATCGCGGCGTAGCCGAGGCGGCGTAGCTGGTGCTGGTACTCGGCGCTGCGCACCAGGCTGGTCACCCACAGGGGCGGGGTGCCGGGTGGCGCGCTGCGGGCGAACTCGCGGCCGATGTCGTTGAGCAGGCCGATCACCTCGCGCCGGGCCCGGCGGAACTTCAGGCCGGCGGTGCGCGGTCGGGCGTCGGGGAGCAGCCGGCGGCGTACCGCCCGCGCACCCCGGCCGACGATGGTGGCGGGCTGCTCCTGGTAGCGGAAGCGGAGCAGGTCGCGGCGGCGCAGCCACTCCAGGTCGACCAGGTCGCAGCTGGCGTGGACCTGCGCGTCGGTCATGAACGTCGCGGCGTCGCGCCACCACATCACGTCGATGCGGGAGAGCAGGTAGATCCGGACGAGGGCGGCCAGGTCACCGGCGGAGCTGCGCGCGTTGGGCTGGTAGCGGGCCATCTCCAGCAGCAGCGTCTCCCGGGCGCCGACGAGGCCCTGACCGGTGGCCTCGAGCACCGCGGCGATCGCCGGCTCGCGCAGCCGCTCGTCGAGCAGCACCTGTCGGGCCCCCGCCGAATCCGGATCGGCCAACGCGCCGACCTCGACGAGCAGGTCCGTCACGGCGCCCCGGTAGGCGTCGAGGTCGGGTGCCGGCGGAACCGGGCGGGGGGCGACGCCCCGCGGCACGCGCCGCGCCGGGGTGGTGGACGCGACGGAGGTGCCGGGCTGCTGGCCGGAGCTTCGGCTGGGCACTCGCATGGTCGGGTCCTCTCCCCCGGTACGAACACGGAACGGTCGCTGGTCAAAAAGACCGTAACCACGAGGGGCCAGGATGGACCGAACATTCCTCCCATCTCCCCCGAATGCGCACTACCGGAGTCGCGCTACCAGCAGGCCGGCCCGGCGGCGTACATCGACGGCGACCGGTGCGCCCGGCTGACCCAGATCGCCATCTGGAAACACCCGCCGGATCGAGCACGGCTGCTGAGGCAGCGATGGTCCCACGCCGATTCCGTGCTGGTGCCGCGTCGGATGGAGCAGGACGGCCGGGGTGGGTGCGGCACCCCGGCCGTCCGCCCGGGCCTCGATTCCGATCGGAAGAGGCCCCTGACCAGTTTCACCGAACGTCGCCGGTCCCGCAGCCCTGTTCGCCGACTGAGCACGCGGCGGGCGGGATTCGTGACGGACCGGGATCAGGCCGGCACCGGGTCACCACAGCGTGCAGGCGGTGCCGTCCGCGACCTCGGCACCGCTCTGGCTGAACTTTCGGGCCAGCCCTGGCTGAGCTGCTGGCCGGCGGTGAGGCGGAAGGTCAGGGTCCACGACCACCACGTCGCGACCGAGCTGTTGGCGACGGTCAGGTTGCCGCTGAATCCGTTGCTCCAGTTGTTCGGAAAGCGGTTACCCGACGAACTGACGCTCCGGCGGTCCCCGTCGCGGCTGCTGGCCGGTGACGACGTTGTGCAGGTCGCCGCAGCGGGCCGGCCGGGGTGATGAAAAGCTTTGCCCATGAGTTCCGCACCCGTATCGACCGACCCCACCGCCCCCGCCGACGAGGCCACCGCCTTCGCGGATCTCGGGCTGCGTGCCGAACTGCTCGGCGCGCTGTCCGCCCTCGGCTACGAGGAGCCGACCCCGATTCAGCGTGAGGCGATCCCTCCCCTGCTTGCCGGACAGGACCTGCTCGGTCAGGCGGCCACCGGCACCGGCAAGACGGCCGCGTTCGCGTTGCCGCTGCTGCAGCGGATGCCGGACGGACGGGCCGGTGGGGAGCCGGTGGCTCTGGTGCTGGTGCCCACCCGCGAGCTGGCGGTACAGGTGTCGGAGGCGTTCCACCGCTACGGCAAGGACCTGGGCGCCCGGGTGCTGCCGATCTACGGCGGCCAGCCGATCGGCCGTCAGCTGCGCGCCCTGGACATGGGGGTGGACGTGGTGGTGGCGACCCCGGGACGGGCGCTGGACCACATCGCCCGGGGCACCCTGCGGCTGGGCGGCCTGGCCACGGTGGTGCTCGACGAGGCCGACGAGATGCTCGACATGGGCTTCGCCGAGGACATCGAGGCGATCCTGGAGCACGCCCCGCAGCAGCGGCAGACGGTGCTGTTCTCGGCGACCATGCCGTCGCGCATCGACGGGATGGCCCGCCAGCACCTGACCGACCCGGTGCGTATCCAGATCGGCCGGGAGCAGCAGGTGGCCGGCGAGTCGCCCCGGGTGCGGCAGAGCGCGTACATCGTGGCGCGGGCGCACAAGCCGGCGGCGCTGGGCCGGGTGCTGGACGTGGAGTCGCCGACCGCCGCCATCGTCTTCTGCCGCAGCCGGGAGGAGGTGGACCGGCTCACCGAGACGATGAACGGCCGGGGCTACCGCGCCGAGGCGCTGCACGGCGGGATGAGCCAGGAGCAGCGGGACCGCGTGATGGGCCGGCTGCGCGCCGGCACGGCCGACCTGCTGGTGGCCACCGACGTGGCGGCCCGGGGGCTGGACGTCGAGCAGCTCACCCACGTGGTCAACTACGACGTGCCGTCGGCCCCGGAGTCGTACGTGCACCGCATCGGCCGGGTCGGGCGGGCGGGCAGGGAGGGGGTGGCGATCACCCTCGCCGAGCCGCGCGAGCACCGGATGCTCAAGACCATCGAGCGGGTGACCGGCCAGCGCATCGCCATCGACAAGATTCCCACGGCAGCCGACCTGCGCACCCGGCGGCTGGAGCTGACCCAGGCGGCGCTGCGGGAGAGCCTGCTGGAGGACGACCTGGAGCCGTTCCGGGTGATCGTGGAGTCGCTGTCGGACGAGTTCGACCTGATGGAGGTCGCGCTCGCGGCGGTGAAGCTGGCCCACGAGGCCGCCTCCCCGGGCTCGGACGACGACGAGGAGGAGATCCCGCAGGTCGCGGTCCGCCCGCCCCGCGAGGCGCGCCCGGGGCAGGAGGGGCGCGGCGGCGAGCGCCGGCCGGGCCGGCCCCGCTCCGGGGGCACCACGCAGGTGTTCATCGGGCTGGGCCGACGCGCCGGGGTGCGCCCGCAGGACCTGGTCGGAGCGATCACCGGGGAGACCCGGATCAGCGGCCGGGACATCGGCTCGATCGAGATCGCCGACCGGTTCTCGCTGGTCGAGGTGCCGGCCGCCGTGGCGGACGAGGTGATCGCCGGGCTGCGGGGCAGCACCATCAAGGGCCGCAAGACGACGGTACGCCGCGACCGCGACCGCCCCTGACGACCGTGGGCGGCCGGCCCGCGCCGGTGGGTGCGGGCCGGCCGCGCCGGTCAGAACGCGTACGGGCCGAACCGCCCCCAGGCGACGACGAGCGCCGCGACCAGCAGCACGGCGGTGAACGCGGCCCCGGGATACTCCTTGGCCCGGGCGTGCACGACGACGGCGCCGGCCATCACGATCGCCGCGCCCACGGCGGCCAGCGGAGTCAGCACGGTGGCGATGCCGGTGAGGGCGGGCAGGATCAGGCCGATCGCGGCGAGCACCTCGAGCGCGCCGAGCGCCTTCACCGCGCCTTCCGGCGCGCCCTCGACCCAGCCCATCTTCTCGCGCAGCTTCTCCTTGGGCTGGGTGACCTTGGTGAGCCCGGCGCCGGCGAAGACCAGGGCGAGCAGGACCTGCAGGGCCCACAGGACGATGTTCATGGGGGTGCCTCCACGGGGAGCCGCCGCACAGGCGGTCAGATACTTGATGCTTCAAGCACCACCGTACGAGCGAATACTTGAAGCGTCAAGTATCCGCTAGGCTGACGACATGGAACCCACCCGCTGGCTGACCGACGGCGAGCAGGAGATCTGGCAACGCATCCTGGCCGTGCTCACCCTGCTGCCAGCCGAACTCGACGGACAGTTGCAGCGTGACGCGGACCTGACCCACTTCGGCTACGGGGTGCTGGCGATGCTGTCGGAGGCCCCGGGCCGGTCGCGCCGGATGAGCGAGCTGGCCGCCCTCGTCAACGGCTCGCAGTCCCGCCTGTCCCACCTCGTCGGCCGGCTGGAGCGCCGGGGCTGGGTACGCCGCGAACGCGCCGACGACGACGGCCGGGGGTCGGTGGCCGTGCTCACCGACGCCGGGTACGCACACCTGGCGGCGTCCGCCCCGGGGCATGTCGCAGTGGTCCGTTCGCTCGTCTTCGACGCGCTGACCCCGGCACAGGTCGCGCAACTCGGCGAGATCACCGCCGCGCTGCTGACCCGTCTCGCCCCGCTCGGCGGCTGCCCGGCGGCCCCGGCCCGGGGCGGGCGCACCCCCGACGCGCAGTGACCCGGCCGTGCCGCGCCCGCGCGCCCGGCGAGCTGCTGCGCGGCCGAGGCCGTTAACAGGGGCCCCCTGCTATCAAGGGGCCCCTGCTTACACCTCAGGCGGCCGTGAGGGCCGGGTCGGTGCGGGTGTCGGCGTCGGCCGGGCGCAGCGCCAGGGCGAGCACGTCGGCGACGTCGGCGAGGGTGTGCACGGTCAGCGCCCCGCGTACCTCGGCCGGCAGGTCGTCCAGGTCCGGCTCGTTGCGCGCCGGGATGATCACCTCGGTCAGGCCGGCCCGGTGCGCGGCGAGCAGCTTCTGCTTCACCCCGCCGATGGGCAGCACCCGCCCGGAGAGGGTCACCTCGCCGGTCATCCCGAACTCGGGACGCACCGGCCGGCCCGTCACCAGCGACGCCAGCGCCGTCACCATGGTGATGCCGGCGCTCGGCCCGTCCTTCGGCACCGCGCCCGCCGGGACGTGCAGGTGGATCCGCCGCCCGGCGAGGGCGTTCGGGTCGATGCCGAACCGGCGCCCGTTGGAGCGCAGGTACGACAGCGCGATGTGCGCGGACTCCTTCATCACGTCGCCGAGCTGGCCGGTCAGGGTCAGCCCCGGCTCGCCCTCCATGCTGGTGGCCTCGATGAAGAGCACGTCGCCGCCGGCGCCGGTGACCGCGAGGCCGGTGGCCACGCCGGGCACCGCCGTCCGCTCCGCCGACTCCGGGGTGAACCGGGGCCGCCCCAGGTAGCGGGCCACGTTGTCCGCGTCGACCCGCACCGGTGCCGGGTCGGTCGCCAAGGCGACGGCGACCTTGCGCAGGATCTTCGCCAAGGCCCGTTCGAGCTGCCGGACGCCGGCCTCCCGGGTGTGTTCCCCCGCGATCAGGGTGAGGGCCTCGTCTGCGACGGTGACCTCCTCGGCGGTCAGCCCGGCCCGCTGGAGCTGCCGGGGCAGCAGGTGATCTCGGGCGATGTCGACCTTCTCGGCCTCGGTGTAGCCGTCGAGGGTGACCAGTTCCATCCGGTCCAGCAGCGGGCCGGGGATGGCCTCCACCACGTTGGCGGTGGCGAGGAAGAGCACGTCGGACAGGTCGAGGTCGACCTCCAGGTAATGGTCGCGGAAGGTGTGGTTCTGCGCCGGGTCGAGCACCTCCAGCAGGGCGGCGGCGGGGTCGCCGGAATACCCGACGGCCAGCTTGTCGACCTCGTCGAGGAGCACGACGGGGTTCATCGAGCCCGCCTCGCGCAGGGCGCGGACGATCCGGCCGGGCAGCGCGCCGACGTACGTGCGTCGGTGGCCCCGGATCTCCGCCTCGTCACGGACGCCGCCGAGGGAGACCCGGACGAAGTTGCGCCCGAGCGCCCGGGCCACGGACTCGCCGAGGCTGGTCTTGCCGACGCCGGGCGGGCCGGCGAGGGCGAGCACCGCGCCGGAGCCGCGCCCGCCGACCACGCCGAGGTTGCGCTCGGCGCGGCGGTTGCGCACCGCCAGGTACTCCAGGATGCGGTCCTTGACGTCGGCCAGGCCGGCGTGGTCGGCGTCGAGCACGGCGCGGGCCGCGGCCAGGTCGGTGTGGTCCTCGGTACGCGTGGTCCACGGCATGTCGAGGACCGTGTCGAGCCAGGTGCGGATCCATCCCGCCTCCGGGGCGGCGTCGCTGGCGCGCTCCAGCTTGCCGACCTCGCGCAGCGCCGCCTCGCGGACCTTCTCGGGCAGCGTGGCGGCCTCCACCCGGGCCCGGTAGCCGGCGGAGCCGTCCGGGGAGTCCTCGCCGAGCTCCTTGCGGATCGCGGCCAGTTGCTGGCGGAGCAGGAAGTCACGCTGGGACTTCTCCAGGCCCTCGCGCACGTCGCTGTTGATCCGCTCGGTGACCTCCTGCTCGGCCAGGTGGTCACGTACCCAGCCGACCAGCAGTTCCAGCCGGGCGGTCACGTCCGCGGCGGCGAGCAGTTCGGTCTTCTGCGCCAGGGTGAGCCAGGACGCGTAACCGGCCGCGTCGGCCAGCTCGGAGAGATCGGTCAGGCGCTCCATGGCGTCGATGACCTGCCAGGCGCCGCGCTGTTGCAGGACCGAGGTCATCAGGGCGCGGTACTCGCGGGCCAGGTCCCGGGCCTTTCCGGCCGGGGCGGGTTCGTCGAGCGGGGTCGCCTCGACCCAGAGGGCGGCACCGGGCCCGGGGACGCCGGAGCCGATCCGGGCCCGGGACAGGCCGCGGACCACGGCGGCCGGTTCGCCGTCGGGCAGCCGGCCGACCTTCCCGATGGTGGCGATCACGCCGACGGAACCGTACCCGCCGTCGATGCGAGGTACGGCGAGGAGCTTCTTGTCGCCGGTCGCGCGCGCGGCGTCGACCGCGGCCTGGGTGGTGGGGTCGAGGGTCACCGGGACGACCATGCCGGGCAGCAGGACGGCGTCGGTGAGGGGAAGTACCGGAAGAGTTGCCATCGAACACCTGCCATCGCATTGACTTGAGCGTGTCAGGCTCAAGTCCCGGCCGACCCCCCTTGTTCCGGGATGTGACCCGGGACACCCCGGGCACCCCGCCGCGCAGGCAGCCCGGGGTGAACGCATACTGGCAAATTCCACCGACGGGAGCGAGATTGCATCGCGGACAACTCGACGCGCCGAATGCAAACGCGGCATATTCTTGCGGATTTGCCCAGGGATACGTCAAACTCGTAACACACCCCGCCCCACACAAGGAGTAATTGGCGATGGCCCGGAAAGTAATCACCGTCTTGACTGACGACCTCGACGGCGGGAAGGCGGATCGGACCGTCGAGTTCAGCCTGGACGGCGTGGCGTACACCATCGATGTGTCCGACGAGAACGCCGGCACCCTCCGGAAGGCACTCGACCCCTACATCAACGCGGGCCGGCGAATCGGCCGAGGACCGGTCGACGCCGGCCGGAGCGTCCGCCGCCCCGGCCGGGCTCCGGTCTCGGGAATGGATCGCGAGCAGAACCGGGCGATCCGGGAATGGGCCACCAAGAACGGCTACGAGATTTCCGACCGGGGCCGCATCCCCGTGTCCGTCGTCGAGGCCTTCAAGAGCCGCTGAGCCGGGGCGCCGCGCCCACCATCCGGAACACCGGGGCCACGCTGGGATTCGGCGGTGGCCCCGGACCCTTTCCGGCCGCAATTCCCACGGCCTGCCCCGGATGCCGCACCACACCCGGCCACGCGCTCCCGACACGGCACGGAACGCGCCCGGGCCGCCCGGGGCAGGTGCTGCCCCGGGCGGCCCGGGTGTGCGTGCGGTGCGGCCGTCGGGTCAGTTGACCTGGATCCGCACCACGTCGATCGCGGGCGTCTGGTTGGCCCGCTCCATCATCGGGATACGGTGCGAGCCGTCACCGGCCCAGACCGAGCACTGGGCGGTGCCCGACTGCGGCAGGCCCGGCACCTGGATGATGACGTCGTCCGGCTGCGAGCCGCCCCGACCGTCCTCGGTGGCCACGAAGAACGCCGGCACATCCTGCGGGTTCGGGGGCTGACGGGTGCTGTTCAGCATCCGGCAGGCCGTGTGGAAGTGACCCCGCACCAGGCCCTGCCCGTTGAGCAGGGAGCTCTCCACGTAGTAGCCGCCCTGGCCTGCGGCCAGGAACCGGTCCCGGACCAGGTTGCGGGTGGTGACCCGCAGCTGGAACGCCTGGTTGCGCTGGACCTGGTTGGGGAACTGCGTGATCAGCAGCGACGGGTTGTTGGCCGCCGCGCCGACCTCGCCGAACGCGGTGCTGACGCACCGGTTGCCGTTCTGGAAGCCGTCGTGCGGTTGCAGCTGGCTGTTGCCGCAGTCCTTGGCGAGGACGCCGAGGCCGTTGCCGTTGTTGTTCCCACCGTTGTTGCCGTTGTTCTGGCCCCCGTTGTTGTTGCCGTTGTTGCCGTTCTGGCCGCCGTTGTTGTTGCCGGCGTTGGGGTTGGCGCCGACGGCGAGCTGGCACGTGGCGAGCTGGTCGAGGCCCTGCGGCCGCTGCGCCACCCGGCCGATGGCGATCGCGATGCGGTCAAGGGTCGCCCGGCGCTTGTCGGCCAGCGGCCCGAGGATCGCGTTCTGGATGAACTGCCCGCCGTTCTTGCCGTCGGCGGCCAGCCGCTTGTTCGCCTCGTCGATCTGCGTCTTGAGCAGGTCGAGGTTGCGGTCCACCTCGGCCTTGGCGGCGGCCGGGACCGGGGGCAGCTTGCTGGCGACGTCGGGGCAGGCGATCGTCGAGCCCGCCGGGGCGGCGTTGGTGTTGGCGTTCGTGGCGGCGCCGCCGGCCTTGAGCGACTGGCACTCCGCGACCGACATCTGCCCGTCACCCCAGTGGTTGCGCACCCACCGGCCGTTCTGCCACGTCTGGGTCGTGCTGCTGCCGATGTTCGAGGTCGCGCCGGGGCTGGGCGCCACGCACGACGCCGCCGCGGCACGGGTGGTCGTCCGCCGGTCCCCGGCGGACGAGATCTGGGTCACGGCGACGATTCCACCGAAGACCGCAAGCGTGCCGACAACGGCCAGCAGCCGCTTGCTCCGTGCGTTACCGGATGACCGGCGCGCCCGTGGGGACCTGCGCATCGAATTGTTCTCCTTCTCGATCCGGTAGTTGACTCGTGACCCCGTCGGACCGATGAATTCGGGTGGGACGCCTCGGCGAGGATCACTGCGACGTTCCGGTCGCGTGTCGATGACCGACGATGCCCTTTCCTCATCGTCGTCGCGCCGGCCGGCGCGGCGGGGAGATCCGTGTCCATTCGGGCTGGAGTACGGAGCCGCGACGGCCAGGGTTCAACCCGGATACGGGAAATTTGTGGAGAGCCGAAGAGAGCTGGTCGCCCCGGTGGAAGCGCCGGTCAGCCCGCGCAGAGGTGGTCGAAGGCGAACCCGTCCCGCATCTCGTCGCGGCGCTCCCGCAACCGGAGGATGTCCCGGTCGAGCTCGTCGCGCGCCACCAACTCCGGAGCGGCCTCCTCGACGTCGCGCAGCCGCTCGCCGACCGCCACCGCCGCCAGGTCCTCGGCGAACCGGCCCGCGTCCACGCCGCAGGAGAAGCGCTGCTGGACGACCTCGACCCGTTCCACCAGGCACCGGCCGGGACGCACCTCCACCCAGCTCCAGCCCTCCACCGGCCCGTCGGTCCAGCGCACGTGCAGGCCCCGGACGATCGGGTCGACCAGTCGGCGGGACACGTACGCCTCCACGGCCGCCGCCCGGGCGAGAGCGCCAAGGTCGTTGACGTGGCCGCTGCGCCCGTCCGGCAGCCGGCCGACGATCTCCCGGAACTCCACGGGCGTGGCCGCACCCGGGTCGTCCTGCCCCGGCTCCGGCCGGACGACGTCGGCATAGGCGCGGGCGTCGATGACGTACTCCACGATCCGCCGGCCGTGGTCGGCGGCGCGCAACGTGGGCGAGGCGATCCGCAGCACCGGCAGGCCGACCGCCGCGCAGACCGCGTTCTTCATCCGCTCGGCGCGCTGCGCGGCGGAGCCGGCCGGGGCCGGCGGCCCGATCTCGACGGCGAACAGCGGCCGTCCGCTGTCGCCGGCACACACCACGTGGTCGAAGCCCTCCCGGCCGGCCGAGTTCCACTGGTGGCCCGTGACGCCCGGCGGACGGCCGTGCACCAGCTCCCCCAGCCGCCGGGCCCCGTGCACCACCTGGCCGGCGCGGGTGAGGACCGGAGCCCGCCCGGTCGACGCCGCGACCGGGCGCAGCAGGGAGCCGTGATCACTACCGGTGCGCGTCATCCGCCTGTTCCGTCCGTCGGGCCGTCGACGGCCCGAGTGTAGGACGCCGAACAGGACGTCCACCTCGCCGGTGCGGCCCGCGCCGGGTCACCGGTCCGGGTCACCGGAAGCCCGGCGGGGACGCTCCCGGCCCCGGGCCGGGCCGGGGTCGACGGATGCGGCCGACGGTCCGATTCTCTAGGCTCAGCGCGTGCTGCACAGTGGACGGGCTCCGGGACTTCTGACCAAGCGCAGCCTCGTCGCTGTCTCCCACGCCATCGAGAGCGCCGCCCTGGCCACCGCCGAGGACGGTCCGCTCGTGGTGATCGCGCTCTTCCAGCGGATGCCCTACTTCGACCGGGAGCGGGCGGTCTACGAGCGGATCGCGGCCTCGGCAGCGGCGACCGTGGTGGGCCTGGTCGGGCAGCGCCCCGAGTCGCTGCCGGCCGGCGCGTGTGGGGTGGCCCTGGACGAGGCCGAGGACCTGGCCCGGGAATGGAGCGTGGTGGCGCTGACCCCCCGGTTCGGCGCGGCCCTGGTCGCGTACGACCGGGCGGAGGTCGAGCAGGCGGCCACCCTGGAGTCGGGTCGGCTCTTCGACGGGCGGTGGGGGTTTCGCCGGGACGAGGCGCTGCACGAGGTCGTCCGGCTGCGCGACCGGCTCGCCGACCGACTCCCCGGCGCGGTCCGGCTCGCCGTGGAGGAGACGCTGGCCCGGGTCCGGGACCTGCCCGCCACGCCCGGCGAGGCGCGCGGTGAGGCGGCGTTGCGGCTGATGTTCTCCCGCGCCGAGCGGGCGGCCCGGGCCCGCCGGCCGGGCGGGGCGGGCGGACGGGACCACAGCACCGGCACGGCCGTCGTGGAATCGACCCCGCTGCTGGACGAACCGGGGATGCGCCGGTGGACCGGCGCGGACGGGGTCACCGCCTCGGGCACGCTGCCGCTGGCGCTGATCGGCCTACGGGTCGACGAGCCGGCGGGCGCGCCGGAGCGCTTCGGCCGCCGCAGCGCCGCCCGGGAGGCGCAGGCGGTGACCGGGGCGGTGACCGCCCCGCTGCGCCCGGTGGACCGGGCGGTACGCCTGTCCGACCAGGAGTATCTGCTGATCCTGCCGGCCCTGACCGAGGAGCAGGCGGTGACGGTCGCCGGTCAGGTGCACGAGGCGGTCGGCGGCCTGGCCCGGTCCTATCCCTTCGTGGCCTTCGCGGTGCACGCGGCGGTCACCGTGACCAGCCGCCGGCCGTTGCCCGTGGTCGACGTCCGGCACGCCGTCGGGTGGGCCGCCCGGGAGGGCGTGCCCGTCGCCCGGCTGGCCCCGGAGTCAGCCGAGGTGCCCGCCGGGCAGCCGTAGGCGTGGCGGGGCGGCCGACGGTCAGGCCACCGGGGTGACCTGGCCGTCGGCGAGCTCGACGAGAGTGTCGTCGTCGACGTCGTACGCGATGGTGTTGACGACGCGGACGACGCCGCCGACCTGCGCGGCGAGCCGGCCGGCGAGGTCGACCGCGCTGCGCCGGTCCAGCCGCCCGTCCAGGGTCACCTCGCCGTCGCGCACCCGCACGGTCACCAGCCCGTCCCGCACGGCAAGCACCCTCCGCAGGACCTCCCGCACCACCTCCTCACGGATCTCGGCGTCGGTGCGCAGGTGTACCCGCAGCAGGTCACCGCGGGTGACGATGCCGACCAGCCGGCCGAGGTCGTCCAGGACGGGCAGCCGCCGGACCGCGTCCCGCTCCAACTGCCGCGCCGCGGCCGGCAGGGACGCCTGCGGGTACGTCGTCACCGCCGGTGCGGTCATCAGGTCCCCGGCGACCAGGGCGGCGGCCTTCTCCCGGGCCGCCCGGCGACGGCGGCCCCCGAAGACCCGCCGCTCGTCCGGGTGCCCGACCCGTTCGATCTTGTGCAGCAGGTCCGTTTCGGAGACCACGCCCAGCACCCGGCGGAACCCGTCGACCACCGGCACGCCGCTGATGCCCCGACGGACGAGCACGTCCACGATCTGCCGGTACGGGGTCTGCTCCCCCACCGTCGCGACGTCCTCGGTCATCACGTCGCCCACCTGCCAGGTCCTCATCACGACCTCCCTGCCGCCGTCGTCACGCCCGACGCTACGCGGCGCGCGGGGGCGGCCGGCAGAGGCCGTGGGCCGGGGCCGGGACGGCCGACGGACCGGGTGGACCGGGGTCGAAGGTCCCGGTCCGAAGCGGACCCATCGGCCCTGACGGGCCCACGGGTGACGGATGTCCAATGGAACTGCCACCGGGAAGCGCGCGGTGCGAGGGACAGGAAGGGACGTGGACATCATGACCGCGACGATCGAGCGGACCACCGCCAGGACCACCGCCCCGGCGGCCGAGACCACCCGGACGACCGAGACCACCCGGGAGCGGGCCACCCGGTACGTCCTGGCCGGCATCCGGCTCGCCCTGGGCTGGACCTTCTTGTGGGCCTTCCTCGACAAGATGTTCGGCCTCGGCCACGAGACCGCCGCGAAGAACGCCTGGATCAACGGCGGCAGCCCCACCAAGGGCTTCCTGAGCTTCGGCGCGGCCGGCCCGTTCAAGGGCCTCTACAACGGCATCGCCGGCGCCGCCTGGGCGGACTGGCTGTTCATGGTCGGCCTGGCCGCGATCGGCGTGGCCCTGCTGCTCGGCGTCGGCACCCGGATCGCCGCCACCGCCGGTGGCCTGCTCCTGGTGATGATGTGGACGGCCGTCCTGCCCCCCGAGAACAACCCCTTCATGGACGACCACCTCATCTACGCCGCGGTGCTGGCGGTCCTCGCCCTGGTCGGTGCGGGCGACACCCTCGGCCTCGGGCGGGCCTGGAAGCGGCTGGCCATCGTCCAGCGGTTCCCCTGGCTGAGGTGACCGGCAGGCAGCACGGACCCGGCGGGCGTCACCTTCCGAAGGTGACGCCCGCCGTCGCGTACGCCCGGCCGGGCCACCGCCCGCCCCGGCGGTGACGGTGGGCGGGCCGCCCGGCAGCCTGCCGACGGAGGGACCGATGGAGATCGGCGGATCGCGATCCGGCAGGATCGACGGGACCGCAGTGGACGCACCACCGAGCAGGAGGCGTACGGCATGGACAAGCCCGAAATCGGCCCGATCGAGGGCGCGCCGCCCGCCGATCTCGTCATCGAGGACATCACCGTCGGCGACGGCCCGGAGGCTCAGCGGGGTCAGCGGGCCACCGTGCACTACGTGGGCGTGGCCCACTCGACGGGTCGCGAGTTCGACGCGTCGTGGAACCGGGGCGACGCGTTCGAGTTCCCGCTCGGCGGCGGTCGGGTCATCGCCGGCTGGGACCAGGGCGTCGTCGGCATGCGGGTCGGCGGCCGGCGCAAGCTGACCATCCCGCCGCACCTCGGGTACGGCAGCCAGGGCGCCGGCGGCGTCATCGCGCCGGGCGAGACGCTCGTCTTCGTCGTGGACCTGCTCGGCGTGCGCTGACCCGCGTCAGCTCCCCGGCCGGGGTCGGCAGGCGGCCTCCGTTGCGGCTCTTCAAGGACTGCACGGTGCGCATCGACGGTTCCGAGGCCCGCCTCCGCC
>NZ_JBHUVA010000042.1:0-13612 GCF_042670805.1 Micromonospora sp. NPDC057141
CGCGTGGGCGGGCGGGCGGCGGGGGGGTCCCGGGGCCGGCGCGGGGGAGGCGGGCCCGGGGGTCGGCCGGCCGCCGGGTCGGACCCGCCGGCCCGGTGCGGCGGACGAGCACGGC
The DNA here is from genome assembly GCF_042670805.1 of Micromonospora sp. NPDC057141. Classification (NCBI taxonomy): domain Bacteria; kingdom Bacillati; phylum Actinomycetota; class Actinomycetes; order Micromonosporales; family Micromonosporaceae; genus Micromonospora; species Micromonospora sp. NPDC057141. The sequence continues at coordinate 116 of NZ_JBHUVA010000042.1, forward strand.
GACCGGCACCTCCACCGGCACCCCGGCGGCCCTCCAGCGGGCCACGGCTCGGCCGGAGGCGGCGACCGCCGCCGCGACCCGGCCGGCGACCGGCGGGCCTGCCCGGCGGGCCGCCCCACCGGCGGCCGGGGTCGTTCAGCGGCGGGCCGCCGCCGACACCACCGAGACCACTCCGGAGCCGGACCCGGAGGCCCTGCTGCGGGGCTTCGACCGGCGGCACCTGGATGCCCTGGCCCACCGCCTGGTCGAACCGGTCGGCCGGCTGGTCCGGGCCGACCTGCGGGCCGCCCGGGAGCGGACCGGCCGGTGGCGGGACGGAGCCCGATGAACCCGCGTACCGATCAGCACGAGAGGGGAGACGGCGATGGCCGGTGACGACCCGGGGACGAGCGTCCACTTCCGGCTCCAGATCGACGGCATCGACCTGGGTGACTGGAGCGGCTGCGACGGGCTCGGCTGCGAGGTGGAGCTGGAGCAGTACCAGGAGGGCGGCAACAACGAGTTCGTCTGGCAGCTGCCGTCGCGGCTGCGCTACTCCAACGTCACCCTGACCCGCCCGCTGACCAGGGACACCGCCAAGGTCTCCAGCTATCTCGCGCAACTGCCCAGCGGGGTGCGCCGGGGCACCGCGCAGATCGCGGCCCTCCGGCCCGACCTGGCGATGCTGGTGCAGTGGGGCCTGGCCGACGTGGTCCTGGTGCGGTGGTCCGGGCCGTCGTTCGACCCGAACCGCTCGGAGGTGGCCAGTGAGAGCATCGAGCTGGCGTACCACGGTTTCCTGGAGGTCGGCGGATGAGGTCGCGGGCCGGCAAGGTGGCGGCGCACCTCCAGCGGTACCAGCCGCCCACCTCCGGCGGGAACCAGCCGGGCGGTGCCCTCGGCGGGCCGATCACCTTCATGTTCAACCCGCAGCAGCTCGCCCTGACCAAGTCGGCCAGCTGGATCCCGCACGTGGTGCGCGGCGCGGCGGACGTCGGGGTCGCCGAGTTCAGCGGGTCCGGGCCCCGGACGCTGAGCCTGGAGGTCTTCCTCGACGCCACCGACACCCACTCCCGCACCGTCCAGGACCGGGTCGACGCCCTGCTCACCTGCTGCGTGCCGACCAAGGCGAGCATCGCGGCGAAGGCACCGTCCCCGCCGTGGGTGAAGTTCGCCTGGGGGCAGTTCCAAACCGTCTCGTTCTACTCGTACGTCAGCCAGGTCAACGCCACCTACAGCCTGTTCGACCCGGACGGCACCCCGCTGCGGGCGACCTGCTCGCTGACGCTCAACGAGGTCAGCGGCGCCACCCCGGGGCAGAACCCGACGTCGGGCAGCCGCACCGCCCGCCGGGTGCACCGGCTGGTGGCCGGGGACTGTCTGGAACTGCTGGCCCACCGCGAGTACGGGGACCCGACCGCGTGGCGGGTCATCGCCGAGGCCAACGACATCGACGACCCGGTCCGGCTGCGCCCCGGCCGCCAGCTGCTGCTGCCCGCGCCGGAGGAACTGCGTACCGGGGAGGACCGTCATGTCCAGCGGTGACCACACCAACAACCTGGTGGTGGGCCTGCCCGGCGCGCTGCCCCGGGCCTGGGCCGACCGGCTGGTGTCGGCGGTGGTGGAGGACAGCACGAACCTGGCCGCCACGGCGACCCTCCGCTTCCGCGACCAGCAGAGCCGGTTCCTGCGGGACAACGGGGTGACCATCGGCACCGACCTGACCGTGCGGGTCCGTACGGGCCGCGACGCCGCGCCGCTGCCGTTGTTCGCCGGTGAGGTGGTGACGCTGGAGTCGGAGTACGACGGGGTCGGCACCTTCACCACCGTCCGCGCCCTGGACCTGTCCCACCGGCTGATGCGGGGGCAGCGGGTGCGCAGCTTCGTCAACCGCAAGGCCTCCGACATCGCCCGGGAGGTCGCCGCCGCCGCCGGGATCCCGGTGGGCCGGATCGACCCCACCCCCACCGTGTACGAGACGGTCACCCAGCCGAACGTCGACGACTGGGAGTTCCTCAAGATACTCGCGGTCGACAACGACGCCGAGGTGGTGGTCGTCGACGGCCGGTTCTTCTTCCGCCGGTCGGTGCGGGCCGCCGCCGCGCCGGGTGCGGGGGTCACCGCCGAGCAGAGCCCGTTCGTCGTCGAGATGAACGAGAACCTGCTGTCGGTGCGCTCCACCGTCACCTCCGTGGGTCAGGTGGCCGGGGTGACGGTGCGCGGCTGGGACGTGCGGGCGAAGCGGCCGGTGCGTACGGAGGTCGCCACCGACGCCAGCGACGAGGTGCAGATCGGCACCACCCCGGCGAAGGTGGCCCAGCCGTTCGGCGCGGCCCGGCTCTGCGTGGCGGACGTGCCGTACCGGACGGCCGCCGAGACCCGGGCGGTGGCCGGTGCGGTGGCGGCCGACGTGACGGCGGCGTTCGCGGAGCTGGAGGTGGGGATCCGGGGCAACCCCCGGCTGCGGGCCGGGGTGCCGCTGTCGTTGCAGCAGGTGGGTGCCCCGTTCGAGGGGAAGTACACGATCACGGCGAGCCGGCACGTCTTCGGTCCCGCCCAGCTCTACGAGACGTGGCTGACGGTCAGCGGCCGGCAGGACCGGTCGACGTGGGGCCTGACCACGGGGGCCGCCGCGCCCGCGCGGGCGACCCGGATCCCGGGGCTGGCCGTCGCGATCGTCACGAACACCAAGGCCGACGTGGACCGCCGGCACCCCGAGCGGGTCGGCCAGGGCTGGGTGCGGCTGCGCTTCCCGTGGCTGACCGACGCGCCGGACTACGAGACGGACTGGGTGCGTACGGTGCAGCTCGGCGGCGTCGGCGGGGGCGGGGTGTTCTGCCCGGAGGTCAACGACGAGGTGCTGGTCGGCTTCGAGCAGGGGCTGCTGGACCGCCCGTACGTCATCGGCGGGCTGTACAACGGGGTGGACAAGCCGTCGGTGCACGAGGGCGCGCTGGTGGACGCCTCGTCGGGGCGGGTGAACCGGCGCTCGTTGGCCTCGCGGCGCGGGGACCGGATCGAGTTCCTGGAGTCGGCGCTGCCCTCGGGGCCGCGCGGGATCCGGCTGACCACCGCCCGGGATCGGCTGACCGTGCACCTCGACGACCGGCGTACGGCCGTGGTGGTGCACAGCGACGGCAGCGTCGAGATCGAGGCCCGGCAGCAGGTCACGGTGAAGGGCCGGGGGATCACCCTCGACGCCGGGGCGGGCGAGCTGACCCTGAAGGGCCGGTCGGTCAGCGTCGACGGCGGCACCCAGGTCGACATCCAGGCACCGCTCGTGAAGCTCAACTGACCGGAGGGACGCTCATGCCGCCGGCCGCGCGCATCGGTGACAAGATCAGCCACCTGGCCACCGGGGTGACCCCGGGGCCGCCCACGGGGACCATCGGGCCGCCGGGCGGGCAGGCCCTGCCACCGGGTACGCCCGGCGCCCCGCTGCTCGGGGTGTCCAGCGTGCTCATCGGCGGCAGACCCGCCGCCGTGGTCGGCACCGTCTGCGTCTGCGAGAAGCCGCCGCAGCACGCCGTGCTGCTGCTGACCAACCGGATCGTGCCGGCGGTGCCGCCGCCGCTGCGGCGGGTGCTGATCGGCGGGCACCAGGCGGCGCGGCGCGGCGACGCCACCACCTGCAAGGCCATGGTGAGCACCGGGGCGACGACCGTGCTGATCGGCGGGTGAGGCGGCGGTGGCCGAGCAGTTCATCGGGGCGGGGTGGGCGTTCCCGCTGCGCACCGACGCCACCGGCGGGATCGCCCTGGTGGACCGGGAGCGGGAGATCGTCGAGGCGATCGGGCTCATCCTCGGCACCGTGCCGGGCGAGCGGCCGATGCGGCCGGAGTTCGGCTGCGGGGTGCACGACTACGTCTTCGCCCCGGCCGACGAGAACACCGCCGGGCGGATCGCCTTCGAGGTGCGCCGGGCGCTGGACCGGTGGGAGCCCCGGATCGACGTCACCGACGTGGTGATCAACTTCGACGCCGAGGACGCCGGGGTGCTCTACATCGACGTCCGCTATTCGATCCGGGGCACCAACGACCCGCGCAACCTGGTCTTCCCGTTCTACGTCATCCCGTCCCACGAGAAGAGCATCCCGACCCACGAGGAAAGCGCCGCCTGATGCCGCTGCCCGCGCCCAACCTGGACGACCGCCGCTTCCAGCAGCTCGTCGACGAGGCGAAACGCTTCATCCAGCAGCGCTGTCCGGAGTGGAGCGACCACAACGTCTCCGATCCCGGGGTGACCCTGGTCGAGACGTTCGCCCACATGGTCGACCAGCTGCTCTACCGGCTCAACCGGGTGCCGGAGAAGAACTACCTGGCGTTCCTCGACCTGATCGGGGTCCGGCCGTTCCCGCCCACGGCCGCCCGGTGCGATGTCACGTTCTGGCTGTCCGGCCCGCAGACCCAGCCGGTGGTGCTGCGCGCCGGCACCGAGGTCGGCACGGAACGCACCCAGACCGACGAGGCCGTCGTGTTCACCACCGCAGCGGACCTGGCGGTGGTGCCCTGCGAGCTGACCCGGCTGCGCAGCCACCCGGCCGAGGGCCCGCCGGCGGACCGGACCGAGGAGCTGCTCGACGGCCGGGACGTGGCCTGCTTTCCCGCCGTCCCGTCGGTGGGCGATGCCATGCTCGTCGGTCTCTCCGCCGCCGTGCCGTCCTGCGCGGTGCTGCTGCGGATGGACAGCCGCGTGGAGGGCGTCGGCGTGGACCCGCGCCAGCCGCCGCTGGTGTGGGAGGCGTGGACGGGCGAGGGCTGGTCGCCGTGCGACGTCGACCACGACGACACCGGCGGGCTGAACCGACCCGGTGAGGTGGTGCTGCACGTGCCCGCCGCCCACGTGACCTCCGTGGTGGCCGGGCAGCGGGCCGGCTGGCTGCGGTGCCGGCTGGTGGCGGCCCGGCCCGGCCAGCCGTTCTACGCCGCCTCCCCGACGGTGCGCTCGGTGGAGGCGGCCACCATCGGCGGCACGGTCGGCGCCGTGCACGCCGAGACCGTCCTCGGCGAGCAGGTCGGCGAGGCGGAGGGGGTGCCCGGGCAGCGGCTGACGGTGGCCCGGCCGCCGATCGTCCCCGACGAGCACCCGCTGGTGGTGGAGAGCAGCGACGGCACGGGGTGGCTGGAGTGGACCGAGGTGGACGCCTTCGGCGGGTCCGGGCCGGGCGACCGGCACGTCGTGGTGGACCGTACCGCCGGGGAGATCCTGTTCGGGCCGGCCGTCCGGCAGCCCGACGGCACCCTGCGCCGCTACGGTGCCGTGCCGGCGGCCGGGTCCCGGATCCGGGTCCGGCGCTACCGCACCGGGGGCGGGCACAGCGGCAACGTCGCCCGGGGCGCCCTGGCCGTGCTGCGCAGCTCGATGCCGTACGTGTCGCGGGTGGAGAACCGGGCCCCCGCCACCGGCGGTGTCGACGGGGAGACCGTCGCGGAGGCCCGGCTGCGCGGGCCGGTGCAGCTGCGGGCCCAGGACCGGGCGGTCACCGCCCGCGACTACGAGCTGCTGGCCCGGCAGGCGTGCCCGGCCGCCGCCCGGGTCCGGTGCCTGCCCGCCGGTGACGGCAGCGCGGCCGGCGGCGTACGCCTGCTCGTGGTGCCGGAGGCCGTCGCCGACGAGGAGAGCCGCCTCCACTTCGAGGACCTCGTCCCCCCGGACGGGATGCTCGCCACCATCGCCGAGCACCTGGACGCCCGCCGCCCGATCGGGGCGCGGCTGGTCGTGGAGCCGCCGTTCTACCAGGGCGTCACGGTCGTCGCCCGGCTCGTCCCCCGCCCCGACACCGCCGTCGCCCAGCTCCGGGCCGAGGCGACGGCCACCCTCTACCGCTACCTCGACCCGGTGCGCGGCGGGCCGGAGGGAACCGGCTGGCCGTTCGGGCGGCAGGTGCACTCCGGTGAGGTCTTCGGGGTCCTGCAACGGCTGCCGGGGGTCGAGGTCGTCGAGGAGGTACGCATGTTCCCCGCCGACCCGCTGACGGGCCGCCGGGGCGAGCAGGTGACCCGGATCGAGCTGGACCGGCACGCCCTCGTCTTCTCCCACCAGCACCAGGTCCGCGTCGACGAGCACCGGCCGGGTGCCTGAGCGAAAGGGGGGGTGGCATGCGCGCCGCCGTCGAGGGGCTGGCCACGCCCGATCCGCTGGGTCGGCGGCTGCCCGCCGTCTACGCCGCCGACGACCTGGCCCAGCGCCTGACCGGCGCGTACGACCAGGTGATCGCGCCGGTGCACGCCACCCTGGACAACCTGTGGGCATACTTCGACCCGGCGCTGGCCCCGCCCGACTTCGTGGACTGGTTGGGCGGCTGGGTCGCCGCCGGTGGCCCGCCCGACGGGGCCGGCGACGACCGGCGCCGGGTAGTCGCCGGTGCAGTCACCCGGCACCGCGTACGCGGCACCGCCGCCGCGCTCGCCGAGGAGGTGCGCCTCGCCACGGGGCTGACTCCGGAGATCGTCGAGAGCGGCGGCACCGCCTGGTCGGCCATCCCGGGTGGCGAGTTGCCCGGCTCCCCCGAGCCGGCCCTGACGGTGCGGGTCCGCGTCGCAGGGCCGGGCCCGGCCCTGGTGGCGCGGCTGCGGGCGGTGGTCGAGGCGAACCGGCCCGCGCACGTGCCGTACACGGTGGAGGTGCTGCCGCCCGACGGCGGCCCGGTGGCGGGTGGGGCGCGATGAGGACCTGCGACAACTGCGGTGCCGAGGTGGTGCCCGGCGACGGGTTCTGCGGCAGCTGTGGTGCCTTTCTCGCCTGGAACGACACCGCGCCGTCGCCCGCGCCGTCGCCCGCCACGGCGGCCCCGGCCACCGCCGCCGGCACCGCCGCCGAGAACACCACCACTGAGGACGCCACGGAAGCCGAGGACACCGCCGCCCGGGATGCCCGGCGGGCCGCCGCGCTCGTCGTACCGGTGCGACCCGCCGACGACGACGGGCCCCGCCGGCCGCCCGCCCCGGCGACCGCGCCCCCGGAGGCCCTCGCCGACCCGCCGCCCGTCGCCGACCAGCCCCGCGCGGTGCAGCCGGGGCGGCCCGAGGCACCCACGCCCGTGGTCCGCGACTTCGCCGGGGACGGGGTCGGCGGCTCGGGCGACGTCACCTGCCCGGCCTGCGGCACCGGCAACCCGGCCGGCCGGTCGTTCTGCCGCCGGTGCGGACGGCCACTGGCCGCGCCGGCGGGACCGGCGGCGGCCGTGCCGTGGTGGCGTCGCCTGCGGTGGCCCCGGCGGCGGCCCGGCCGGGGCGGGCTGCGGCGGTTGCTCGCGGCGCTGGCCGTCCTGGCCCTGCTCGCCGCGGCGGTCTGGGCCGTGGTCCGGTTCGGCCCCCGGGTCGTCGACGCGGTCCGGGACCGCACGGCGACGCCCGAGGCCGTCCTGCCCAGCGCCGTGGTGGCGTCCAGTGAGGCTCGCGGCCGTCCCGCCCGGTCCGTCGTGGATGGTCTGAACAACCGATACTGGGCACCCGCCGCCGACCGCCCGGCCACCGGCCAGTACGTGGAGCTGACCTTCGACCCGCCGATCCGGCTGCTGGACCTGATCGTGCACACCGGGGCGTCGCCGCAGCAGGACGCCTTCGTCCGGCAGGCGCGGCCGGCCGAGTTGACGATGACCCTGTGGACCGGGGACGGCCCGAGCAGCACCACGCAGCTGCGCCTGACCGACCGGCCGGGGCCGCAGAGCTTCCACCACGTGGCGGGCGGGGTGACCCGGCTCCGGTTGACCATCGACGCCAGCTACGGCACGCAGCGGGGGCGGGAGGTGGCGCTGGCCGAGGTGGAGGTGTTCAGGCGGCCGTGACGTGCACGGGTCGGGTGGCCGCCGGGTGGGTCACGCCGAGCGACCGGAGCACCCGCTCGTACGTCTGCTGGCTGCGCCGGGACGCGGCCACGTCGCCGGCCCGGCGCTGCGCCTCCACCAGCAGCCGCCACCCGTCGTCGTGGTAGCCGTCCAGCTCCAGCGCCCGCCGGGCGGCCAGCACCGCCGCCCGCGCCCGCCCACGGTCCAGTTCCACCCGGGCGAGCAACGCCGCCGCCTCCGTCGCCCGCGCACGGTGCCGTTCCCGGTCGACGACCACCCATTCGGCGGCCCCGTCCTCCGGCAGCAGGTCACCGGTGTAGTGGTCGAGGGCGCCGCGCAGCGCCCCGGTGATCACCGTGGCGTCGCCGGTCGGCCCGGCGCGCCGGGCGGCGGCCAGCGCCGCGTCGAAGGCCAGCAGGTCGCTGCCGCCGCCCGGTCCCGGGTCCAGCCGGTACGACGCCCCGTCCCGGACGACGAACCGGGACGCGCCCCGGGCCACCCCGGGTTCCAGGAAGGTACGCAGCGTCGACACGCTCACGTGCAGGTTGTTGACGGCGGCCCGTTCCGGCAGCTCCGGCCAGAGCGCCGCCATGATCCGCTCCCGGTGCACGGGTCGGCCGGCCTCGGCCGCCAGGTAGCGCATCAGGGTCCGGACCCGGGGGCGGACGCCCGACCAGTCCACCGGGACGCCGTCCAGTTCCAGCCGGAACCCGCCGAAGCACCGCAGCCACAGGCGCCAATGCTCTGCCGAAACGGTCGGACGATCCCTCGACATCATGTGATCTGTCTCCCTTGTCGCCACGGCGACGCCGACCGCGCGCCGGTGCGCGTCCGGACGCCAGCACGGGGCTGCGCAGGACAACGACGCCGGGGCGGCGCAGGCGGGACGGCCTGTGCTGGGGAGGTGGCGACGTCGACGCCGCGGGGGACAGTGTGCGCGGCGCGCGGGGGACATGGACAGCCGTCATTTCGGGGACTCCTCCCGCATCTACCATCGGTAGGGCTCGGTACACGCTGGGGTTCTGGCACCCATCCTTCCCGGGAGCGACCTGATGCCGACCGTCGATCCACCCGCCGCCGGGGGCCCCGCGCCGGTCGTCGTCCGGTGGGACCGCCTGGCCGGCGAAGGCTGGCCGGAGCTGGCCGCACTCACCGCTGACGGGCTGGTGCTGCTCGTGCTGCCCCAGGCCGCGACGGTCGACCCGCTGGCGTTGCTCGCCGTCGGGGCCCGGGCCGTCCTGCGCGACGGCGACGGCGTCGACGAGCTGGAGCTGGCCCGGTCGGCGGTGCTCACCGGCGGGTCGTACCTGTCGCGGAGCATCGCGGCGCTGGTCGGCGGCCGGACGGACGGCGACGGTCCGGGCAACCCGGCGTCGCCGGACCCCGGGGAGGTGTCGCTGGCTCCCCGGGAGGTGGAGACACTCCGGTGCATCGCGCAGGGCCTCACCCACCGGCAGGCCGCCCACTGCCTCGGGGTCACGGAGCAGACCGTCAACACGTACGCCAAGCGGCTGCGCCGCAAGCTCGGTGCCGCCAACAAGGCAGAGCTGACCCGACGGGCGGTCGAACTCGGCTACCTGTCGTTCTGACGCGTTCCTGCCGGTCGTCCTGCCCACGCCACCACCCGTACCGTAGTTGACTGATCACGGAGGGGTGGGCGATGTTCGACGTGTGTGTGGTGGTGGCCGAGCCACTGGCCAGGCGCGGGGTGCGCCAGCTGATCGACGGCAACGACCGGGTGCGGAGCCTGCGCACCGTCGACGCGGTGAGCGAGGTGGTGGCGGCCGGGGCGGGGCCGGGGACGGTCGTGGTCCTGGTCGACCCACCGCCACAGGTGGTCCGCTGGTGCTGCGCCCGGCACCCGACGCTCGTGATGGTGCCGGAGTCGGCGAAGGACGCGACGCTGGACGCGATCCGGGCCGGTGCCGGTTCGGTGGTGAGCACCGCGACCGAGCGCACGCAGCTGCGGATCGCCCTCGACGTGACCGCGGCCGGCGGGTTCTACCTGTGCCCGACGCTGTCGGCCCGGCTCCGCGCCTGCGCGACCGGTCCGGCCCCGGAGCGGCCCGTGGCCGCTGGCGGTCGGGGCCCGGCCAGCGGGGGCCCGGCCAGCGCACCGGGGCCCGGCCCGGGTCGCGACCGGGCGCGCTTGCGGCCGCCCGGCCGGCGGGCGCTCGCCCCCCGGGAGGCGGCGACGCTGACGCTGATCGCCCAGGGGCTGACGCATGCCCAGGCCGCCCGTCGGCTGGGCATCTCCGAGGCGACGGTGAACACCTACCTCACCCGGATCAGGTCCAAGCTGGACGTCGGGAACAAGGCCGAGCTGACCCGCGAGGCGATCACCCTCGGCCTGGTGCGGCGCCAGCCCTTCGGCACCGGCCCGGTCACCTGAGGGAGTCGAGCGGGGCACGAACCTCGGACAGCGTGATGTCGCATCCGACTCAGCTCCCTACGCGTCCGTGGGCGACACCGTCGGGAGCCCCCGGCGCTCGGCGCGGAAGCGCGACGGGGGCACCGAGTAGTGGGCGAGGAACGCCTGCCGCAGCGACTCGGTGGAACCGAGCCCGCACCGCCGCGCCACCGCCGCGAGGGGCAGCGTGGTCGACGCCAGCAGGTGGGCGGCGGCCTCCGTGCGCGCCCGGCGCACGTACTGGGCGGGGGTCGCCTGGGCATGGGCGAGGAAGAGGCGGGAGAGCTGCCGCTCGCTGACCCCGGCGAGCCGGGCCAGGGTGGCGGTGCTGAGGTCGTCGGCGAGGTGGGTGGCGATGTGGCTGCGGGCCCGACGCACCACGAGGTCGTCGGTCGAGCAACGGGCCAGGAACATGCTCAGCTGCGCCTGGGTGCCGGGGCGTTGCAGGTAGGCGACCATGCCCAGCGCGACACCGCGCGCCAGCGCCATGCCGTGGTCGTCCTCGATGAAGGCGAGGGTGAGGTCGAGGGCGCTGGTGACGCCGCCGGAGGTGGCGACGTTGCCGTCGCGGATGTAGATCGGCTCCGGGTCGACGGTGACGTCGGGATAGCTGCGGGCGAGCTGGTCGGCGTACATCCAGTGGCTGGTGGCCCGGCGGTTGGCGAGCAGGCCGGCCTCGGCGAGCACGGTCGCCCCGGTGCAGACCGACGCGACCCGGCGGGCCAGTGCCGCCAACCGTCGCACGTGGCCGGTCACGAGCGGGTTGGCCGCCGCCCGCGCGTGGCCCAGGCCGCCGGACACGACCAGCGTGTCGAGCGGGCCGGTGAACCGCTCCAGCGTCTCCTGGGCGTGCAGCCGCAGGCCGGAGTCACAGGTGATGCTGTGCCCGCCGGGCGTGGCCAGCCTGATCCGGTACGGCGGGTCCGCACCGATGCGGTTGGCGATGTCGAGGCTGGAGCTGACGCAGGCGATGTCGATGAGTTCCGCCTCGTCGTAGCCGACGATCAGGACCGTTCTCTCCCCCATCACCCCACGGTACGAGGCGATGAGAACGCGGGCACCGGTACGCGTAGAGGTCGGTGACGCCGCCTGGTGCGCGGACGGCCGTTCCGACCACGGCGATCGGCGCACCCGCTACAGGACCCGGCGCATCCAGCCGTGGGGGTCCTCGGCCCGGCCGTACTGGATGTCCAGCAGGTGGGTGCGGAACTGGCGGGTGTACTTGCCGGGGGTGCCGTCGCCGACCGGGGCGGAGAACTCCTCGCTCTTGAACCCGATGATCGGGGTGATCACGGCGGCGGTGCCGGCTGCGAACGCCTCCGTGACCGTCCCGTCGGCGAGCCCGTCGCGGATCTCGTCCAGGCCGATCGACCGCTGCACCGGGTCGAGGCCGTGCCCGGCGGCGAGCGTCAGCACGCTGTCGCGGGTCACCCCGTCGAGGATGGTGCCGAGGCTCGGGGTGACGAGCTGCTGGTCGCGGGTCACGAAGAACACGTTCATGGTGCCCGACTCGTCGATGTCGCGCCGCTGCTCGCCGCCCAGGTAGAGCACCTGCTCGCAGCCGTGCCCCAGCGCCTCGCGCTGAGGGGCGAGGCTCGCGGCGTAGTTGCCGCCGCACTTGGCTGCCCCGGTGCCGCCGATCGACGCCCGGCTGTACTTCGTGGAGATCCACAGCGTCACGCCGGTGACGCCGTTGGGGAAGTACGACCCGGCCGGGCAGGCAATCACGCAGTAGGTGACCTGTTGCGCCGGGCGCACACCGAGGAACGGCTCCGAGGCGAACATGAACGGGCGCAGGTAGAGGCTCTGCTCCCCGCCGTACGGCGGCACCCACTCCTCGTCGGCGCGGACCAGCGCCGCGACGCTCTCGACGAAGGTCTCCTCGTCCAGCTCGGGCAGGACCATCCGGTCGGCGGACGCGGCGAACCGGCGCGCGTTGAGGCCGGGCCGGAACAGCCAGACGCTGCCGTCTTCGCGGCGGAACGCCTTGAGCCCTTCGAGGATCTCCTGCGCGTAGTGCAGGACGGCCGCCCCGGGGTGCAGGCTGAACGGGGCCAGCGCGGTGACCTGGTGGTCGTGCCAGCCCGCGCCCGGCGTCCACGCCACCGTGACCATGTGGTCGGTGAAGTGCCGGCCGAACCCGGGATCGGCGAGGATCGCCTCCCGCGCCTGCTGGGAAGTCGGGTGGTCGGTGCGCCTCAACCGGAACTCGGCGGTCATCGGACTCCTTTCGTGGATGTTCCGGCCGGGCCTCAGGGTTTGCGGGCCACCCCGCCGACGATGGTGTGGTAGGTGGCGGTCTGCCGCAGGTCCTCCGCACCGTCCGGATGCCACTCCGCCAGCGGGACCAGCCCGGGCGGCAGCAGCTCCAGGTCGCCGAAGAAGCCCATGATCTCTTCGCGGGTGCGCCACCGGCCGGTGCCGAGGGTCTCGTTGAACACCTTCTCCACCGCCCGCGCCCGCTCCGAGACCTCCGGCTGGGCCTCGCCCGGATCGTGGAAGTGCGAGATGGCCAGGTAGCTGCCGGAGGGCAGGGCGGCGACGAGCCGGCGGGCGACGCCAGCGGGGTCGTCCTCGTCGTTCAGGTGGTGCAGGATCGCCAGGAGCAGCAGGCCGATCGGCTGGTCGAAGTCGATCAGCTTGCGGTCGGTGAGCTGTGCCAGCAGCTCCTCCGGCCGCCGGGCGTCACCCCCGAGCACGGTGGTGGTCCGGGCGTCCGCGAGCAGGGCCCGGCCGTGGGCGAGGGCCATCGGGTCGTTGTCCACGTAGACCACCCGGGCGTCCGGATCCACCTCGTGGGCGATCTCGTGCACGTTGCCCTGGGTGGGCAGCCCGGAGCCGATGTCGAGGAACTGCCGGATGCCGGCCTCGGCGGCCAAATGGCGGACCGATCGACGGAGGAAGGCCCGGCAGGCCAGACCCGCCTCAGGCCCGTCCGGCGTGATCTGCATGGCCATCTGGGCGGCATGCCGGTCGACCGCGAAGTTGTCCTTGCCGCCGAGATAGTAGTCGTAGACCCGGGCGATGCTGGGCCGGGTGGTGTCGACGCCCGGCGGCGCCGCCTTTTCGCTCGTCAACGCTTCGACCCCTCCGTACACGGCCATGGTCGCTCACAGAATGGCGGGGAGACCACACACGACACTCATGGCTGCCGAACCGACGCCGGCCCACGGAATATGGGACCGGATGTGTCCTGAGGGTAGATGAGCGACCCCGAAACGTCGATTCCACCCACGTCGGGGCGGGGGGGGGGCCCGGCCCCCCGAACCCGGGGGGGGGGGGGGGGGGGGAGAACCCCGCGGGGGCCCCCCCCCCCCCCCCC
>NZ_JBHUVA010000042.1:13622-21178 GCF_042670805.1 Micromonospora sp. NPDC057141
CCTGTGGGTAGATGAGCCACCCCTAAACGTCGTTCCCACCCAGGTCGGGCCGGGCTGTCGCCCGGCCCGACGTACGCGTCAGGGGGTGGCGAGGTCGAAGCGCCGGACGGTGACCGCGCCGCCGAGCGCCTGGGTGGCGTAGTTGAAGATCCCGAACCGGTTGCCCATGAAGAACTGCCAGTCGTTGTTCAACGTGAACGCCGGCCCGAGGGCGGTGAAGTTCACCCCGTCGGTGCTGTACGAGAAGCGGGCCTGTCGCCCGGATCCGGGCCGGATGTCGGCGTTGGCCCGCAGCCAGATCCGGCCGCCCGAGATGTTGGCACTCGCCGCCTCGGTGCCGGTGCCGATGGTGTTCCAGCTGCCGGTGCTCATGGTGAGGCCGTTGGTCATAACCACCCTGGTCGTGCCGTTGTCGCGCTTGACGCCGATCCATGCCGACGAGTCGCGCAGTATGGCGAGGCCGGCCCGGTCGCCGTTGGCCATGGTCGAGTAGTCGAGTTCGATCGTCCCGGTGGAGCTGGGGCCCTGGATACGGTGGGTGACGGTGTTGCGGGCGTTGTAGAGGTCGTTGGTCACCGTGGCGGTCTGCAACCGCAGCCCGTTGTTGACGCTGTACTTGCTGGTGTCGGGGTTGTGGTTCCACTCCCACCGGTGCCCGAGGGTGGGGCCGGTGAAGGTGTCCGGGCCCGTCATCGGCTGCACCGTCTTCGACGTGGTGATGTTCGGCTTCGGGTAGTTGACCCCCCACTGGCCGTTGACGGTCTGCAGGACCGGCCACCCGTCGGCGCTCCAGGTGATGGGTGCCAGGGTCGGCATCCGGCCGCCCGGGTACGCGTCGGTGAACGCCATGTAGTACCAGTCGCCGTTCTGGGTCTGCACCAGACCGCCCTGGTGCGGCACGCCGCCGCCGGAGATCGGGCCGGGCAGGTTCAGCAGCACCTCACGCATTTCGTACGGCCCGAACGGCGAGCTGGACTTCAGCACGTACTGGCCGTTGGCAGGGCGGGTCAGCCAGATGTAGTAGCTGCCGTTGCGCTTGTAGAAGCGTGCGCCCTCCAGCGTGCCGATGTTGGACGGCGTGGAGAAGACCTGCTGCGAGCGGACCTGGGACAGCCCGTCCGCCGACAGCTGCGCGACGCTGATGTTGCCGTTGCCGTACGCCACGTACATGGTGTCGTTGTCGTCGATCAGCAGGCCCGCGTCGTAGTAGCAGTTGTTGAGCTGGGCGCGCTTCTGCCAGTTGCCGTCGACGGCCGACGACGTGTAGATGTACGTGCGGTTGAACTCGACGCAGCCGATCCAGTAGTAGGTGCTGTTGCTGGGGCGGTAGTTGAACGCCGACGCCCAGATCCCCTTGACGTAGGCCCGCCCGCCACTGAGGTTGTAGGCGTTGGACCCGAAGTCGAGGTTCGGCACCGAGTGGCCGGCGTACTCCCAGTTCACCAGGTCGTAGGAGCGCAGGATCGGCGCGCCCGGCGAGTAGTGCATGGTCGAGGCCGAGTAGTAGTAGGCGTCGCCGACGCGGATGATGTCGCCGTCGGCGAAGTCCTGCCACACCACCGGGTTCGTGAACTGGCCGCCGGGGGCCGGCGGCGTGGTGGGGGTGGTGCCGCCGATGGGCACGAGCTGCCACTGCTGGTTGTTGCCGCCCCAGTCGCTGTACTGCACGATGTTGCCGCCGTCGGCCGTGGATGCGTTCTGCACCTCGACGGCCTTGTTGCTGTTGCGGTTGATCAGGCGCACGTAGCCGCCGGCCGAGTCGGCCAACCGGAACTGCTGGTTGGTCCCGTTGCCGTCGCTCCACTGCACGATGGCCGCACCGTCAGCGGTCGAGAAGTTGGCGACGTCCAGCACTTTGCCGGAGTGCCGCGACCGCAGCCGGTAGTAGCCGCCGCCGGAGTCCACGAACTGCCACTGCTGCCACGCCCCGTCGTTGCGCGCCCACTGCGTGATCCGCGCCCCGTCGTTCGTGGCCTGGTTGTACACGTCCAGCGCCTTGCCGCTGTTGCGGTTGACCAGCACGTACCACGCGTTGGTGTCCACCGTCGCGGCGGACGCGGCCGGCGCTGCCGCCATGACCACGACGCCGCTCGCCAACGCCGTCACCAGCGACACCACCGCCACCAGCCACCGCCGGCGACGGGGCGGTGTCGGGGACGCCATCTTGACCGGTCGGGGAGACGCGAGCCAACTCATCGGCCAGCTCCTGTTCCTGTGCGAAATGTGAGCGCTAACATCACGGCGCAAGGGGCGGCACGACGCACGAATCCTGATCGTCTCCGGCGGCAGCCATCGAAGAATGGCGATGTTACTGGATTGTTTCGCGGCGTTCAAGGGCTCAGGAGCGTCCGATCAGGACGCGGCTGCTGGCCGCCGCCCGCGCCGGCTAGCAGCCGATCAGGCCCTCCCGACGACGGTTCGGACGGCCCACCCGTTCGGCCACGCGCCGCGACTGAACGGACGAAAGGGCAGGCCCGACCCCAGCGCCCCTGGGCCCACCCCGGACAGGACGACGCCAGCCAACCCCATCGGCCTCGTTGAGCCCGCAGAGCTTCGGCAAGATGGAGATACGACCGGCCTGCCAGCTTCGGGACAGCCGCTCCCCGATGCCATGACAGAAATTTCCGAATGGGCCGAAAAGCAGGAATCGACGATCCGCGACGATCCGCACGGGGACCGCCCGATTGACAGGCAGGCACCCGACCAACAGGGCGGACAATCTGTTGTCCTTTACCCGACAACACGTCTTGCCTCCCGCAGTCCACCGCTACGCTAATGCCCCCCGAACCGGGAGGGAGCATTTCCAATGACAGATATCGGCGTCCTCCAGTGACAGGGACTGGCGCCTTCCAGACACGATTTGATCTCGTCAAAAGGAACATCGAGCAGGTGATCCACGGCAAGTCCGACGTGATCTCGATGGCCCTGGTATGTCTGTTCGCCGAAGGGCACCTGTTGATCGAGGATGTTCCCGGGCTCGCCAAGACGTCACTGGCAAAGGCGATCGCCAAATCGGTCGGCGGGGACTTCAAGCGGGTCCAGTTCACCCCTGACCTGCTGCCCTCCGACCTGATCGGCGGGCAGATCCTCAACCGAAACACCGAGGCGTTCTCCTTCCATCGAGGGCCGGTCTTCTGCAACGTCCTGCTCGGGGACGAGATCAATCGGGCCTCACCGAAGACCCAGTCCGCGTTGTTGCAAGTCATGGCCGAACGAGTGGTCACCGTTGGGCTGAAAGACCATCCCGTCGGTCGTCCCTTCATCTGTCTGGCGACCCAGAACCCGCTTGACCACCATGGCACCTATCCCCTGTCCGAGGGTTTGCTCGACCGGTTCATGATGCGGCTTCCGATGGGCTACCCGGATGAGCAGGCCGAGCAGACGATGCTGATACAGACTCTGACCGACCAGACACCCGACGGACTGAAGCCGGTTCTGGCCATCGCCGAGGTCAAGGAGATGCTGACGGCGGCCCGCACGGTCGAGGTGAACGGCGAGCTGCGCAATTATCTGGTCCGGATCATCCACGCGACCCGACAGCTCCAACGCACGAGGCCGGAGGCGGTCCGGCTGGGGATCAGCCCACGCGGCACCAGCGCGCTCGGCCTGGCCGCCCGGGTACACGCGGCGTCCCACGGCCAGCGGTACGTCACACCGGACGACGTCCAGGCCGTGGCCGTTTACACACTCGGCCACCGGCTGCTGCTGACCCCCGAGGCGGAGGCGGCGGGCACAAGGACGGAAGAACTTCTGGCGGAGATACTCGCGAACGTGGCCGTCTCGGGGATGTTGTGACCGGCCGGCGCTGCGGGCGGCCCCAGCTCACCCCAACCGGCTGGTGGGTGCTCACCACCTCGGCGGTACTGGCGCCGGTCGGTGTCGCGGCAGACCAACCGGAGCTGCTCACGATCGGCCTGTCCGGGGCGCTCGCCTTCGGTCTCGGGCTGTTCTGGGCGGTAGTCCCGCCGGTGGTGCACGCCGAGCGACGGATCGAACCCCGACGGCTCCCCGAGGGCAGCGCCACGCGCTGCCGGATCACCGTGTCGAACCCGGGCCGCCGCCGGAGCCGGCCGGCGGAGGTGGTAGACCAGGAGACCTCGTCGTCTTTCGGGATTCCAGGGATCCCGGCCGGTGGACGTCATGAGGTCGGCCCGCACGAGATCGTCTTCGATCGCCGGGGCAGACATGATCTCACGCCGCCGCTCGTCGCCCGGTCGGATCCCCTCGGGCTGCTGCGTCAGGCAGCGGCGTACGGACAACCGACCGTGGTGAGTGTGTATCCACGGGCACACTCCGTGCTCGTACCAGGTGTGGACCATAGGACCGAGGCCTCGCGCCGGGCATCGCAGGCATGGGAGATCGCGGACGCCACGTCCTTCCACGCCCTGAGGCCGTACGAGCCCGGCGACGACTATCGCCAGATCCACTGGATGTCGTCCGCCCGGGTCGACGATCTGCTGGTCCGCGAGGAGCGTGCCCTGCCGCAGCGGCCGGGCTGCGTGGTCGTGCTCGACGCCGGGGCGCACCGCTACCAGCAGGATCTCTTCGACGAGGCGGTTCGGGTCGCGGCCTCCATCTGCATATCCGCCATCCGCTCCGGTGTCCTGGTCACCTTACGGACCCAGGCCCGCCCCGGCACCCTCGACGCCGATGCCGGCAGTGGCGCTGGCGGTGCCGACACCAGCACCGCCGAGAGCGCTCCGGCCGTCGCGACGACGGAGACGGCCATACTCGACCTCCTCACCATGGTCACGACCAGCACGGAGAGACGGGAACTGGCGGCTATCCTGCCCCCGGTGCCGTCCGGCCCGGCACCGGCTCTGATCGTGGTTACTGGACGGGTCGGGGCCGGCGAGCTGAGGGCGCTGGCCCAGGAGGCCAGAAGCTGGGCGGCGGTACACGTCGTGACGGTCGACGCCGGGGAAGCCTCGCGACCTCTGCCGCCGCCGGCCTCGGGACGCCGCCCCGGGCTCCGTCCTTCGAGCGAGGGCCGCGAAGGATCCGGCCCGGTCTCCGTCGTCCGGGTCGGCGGCAGCGCGGACTTCGCGCGACAGTGGCGGCGACGGTGAGCCCGCGCGGCGGGCAGGCAGTGGCCGTACCGCTCGGCCTCCTGGCGACGGTGGCCGGCGGGTTGCTCTACCGGGGCTTCTTCACGGGGCCCGCATACCTGGTCCCGCTGTTGGTCGCCATTCTGGCCGGTCTGCTGTTCGGGCTGGTCGTCGGCCAACTCCGGTCGGCGACCGCCGTCCTCCTGGGCGGTTGCGGGCTCGGCTCGCTCCTGGCCGCCTACCTGGCGTTCCCCGGGACGCTGTGGCACGGGCTGCCGGGACCGGAAACGGGCGCCGCCGTCCTCGCCGGCGTCACCGGCGGCTGGGCCCGGATGCTGTCGACGCAGATCCCGGCGGAGGCGACCGGGGACCTGCTCGTCGCACCCATACTGACGAGCCTCGGCGCGGCGGCCGGCACGGCCCTCCTGTCGCTGCGTACCCGCTCGGCGGTGGCGCCGGTCGTCCCGCCCCTGGTCGCGTTCGTCGTGGCGCTGGTGCTCTCCGGCCCCGCCGTCGTCAACTCGCTGCCGGCCACGACGCTGTTCGTCACAGCGGTGGCCGGGATGTTGGCGGCACGCCGACCCGGTTTGCCCGGCAGCGACCGGACGGCTGGCCGCCGTAGCGCGCTCCGGCTCTCGGCCGTCGCGGCCGTCGCGGCCGTGGCCGCCGCTGGACTGTCCTTCGGGCCGGTGCGGATGCTGGCACCCGGGGTGGCCAGGACCGATGCCGGCCGCCTGCTCCGACCGCCGATCCAGGTCGCCCCGGTGGTCGACCCGCTGTCGACCGTGCGAACCATGATCCGACAGACCCCGCCCCAGCCGCTGTTCTCGTTGGACGTCCTCGCCGGGTCACCGTCGATCGTCGGCGACCGGGCCCGGCTGATAGCGCTCGACCGGTACGACGGGGTGCTGTGGAGCACCGGCACCCGGCATCTCCCCGTCGGCCGCGCCCCGGTCGCCGGCACCGCCCGAACCGACGCGGACGAAGTGCGGTTCCGGGTCACCCTGGACGAACTCACCGGGCCCTTCCTACCGGTGGTCGGCCGGCCGCGCCGGGTCGTCGCGGAGACCCCGGGTGCGTACCGGTTCGGGGCCGGCGACGGATCGGGCACGCTCGTCACCGACGCGACCGGGCCGATCAAACTCGGCTACGTCGTCACCAGCGACGTACGGACGCCGGATGCCGGATTCGACACGGCGGTACCTGGCGGCCTGGCGGATCCGCACCTGCGTGAGCTGCCTGGCGAGCCGCCCCGCGTGCTCACGGAGCGGTTGTCCCGCCTCACCGCTTCGGTCGACCGGCCGGTCGCCAGGCTGCGGGCCATCGAAAGCTACCTACGGTCGTCGCCGTACGACGTGAACGCCCCGCCGGGACACTCGTACGCGGCGCTCGAGCGGGTGCACAGCGGCAACGGCGCCGGCCACGCGGAGCAACGCGCCAGCGCATTCGCAGTCATGGCCCGGATGCTCGGATACCCGGCGCGGGTAGTGGTCGGCTTCCGCCTGCTGCCCGGAGACCCGGGACGGCATCGGATCACCACGCGGGAGGCCCATGCCTGGCCGGAGGTCCACTTCGACCGGTACGGCTGGATACCGTTCGAGCCGACCGGATCCAACCGTGCCGTACCGGACCACGACGGGGGTGTCGTCCCGATCCCGCCAGTGACGCCGGCGGCCACACCCGAGCCGAGCCCGAGCCCTTCGGCGATCCCCGCGCCCTCGCCGGACGTCGCTCTCGCGTGGGTCGGCTCCGTCGGGCGCACCGACGCGGTGCCGGCACTCGCGGCAACAGGTCTGCTCGTCGTGCTCGCGTTGCTGCCGGTGCCGGTGGCCCGGACGCTCCGGCGACGGCGACGCCGCCACCGGGGGACGCCCGACGCGCGGGTGACCGGCGCGTGGGCCGAGGTGTTGGACCAGCTCCGGGACCGCCGGGTCCAGCTGACGCCCGGCATGACGCCGGTCGGGATCGCCCGAAGGGCGGCGCGGGACGAATCGCTGCCCGCCGGATCGCGGGGAGCACCGGAACTGATGCGGTTGGCCGAGGCGGTCACCGCGGCGGTCTTCGCTGCGGACCGCCCGGACGAGTCTGCGGTCCGGACCGCCTGGGAACGTGAGCGGCGTGTCCGCCGCTGGCTGCGGTACCCGCCGATGTCGTACCGGCGTTACCTGGCCTGGTTCGACCCCCGCGTGCTCCTGCCGCGCAGGCTCTCGCACCGCCCGGGGTCACGCCATAGCGGACCGGTGCCACCCGTTGCCGGCCCGGCGACGCGCCCGAAGGCGGTGGCCCGGTGACGAGGATCTGCCTGTCCCGGTCACTGGCCGGCCGGCTCGATGGACTCCGACGGCGCTGGCGATCCGTGCCCGCAGTGCTGATCGCGACCGTACTGCCGATCGGCATCGCTGTCGTGGGGGGGCCCCCGGGGGCCCCCCCCCCCCCCCCGCGCCGGCGGGGACGCAGGCGCCGGGGTGGCGCGCCGGCGGCTGGGGCGGTGCCCCACCATGAGGGCGT
>NZ_JBHUVA010000042.1:21188-54022 GCF_042670805.1 Micromonospora sp. NPDC057141
GGGCGGTCGGGGGCGGGGCGCTGGTGGGGCCGCCGGGGGGGGGGCGGCGGGGGGCCGCTGTGGGTCGCGCCCCCGCACCGGCCGCTGGGGTTGGGGGGGGGGGGGCCCCCCGGGGCCCCCCCCCCCCCCGCGACCGTCCGTGCTGTACGCCTCTGCCTGGCTGGCCTCGCGGGAGATCGGCGCGGTCACGCTCGTTGACGGAGTCTCGGCCGAGGTCGCGGCGACGGTACCGGTCGCACCGGAGGGCACCAGGTTCGCGGTGACCCAGCAGGGGCGGGCCGGGTTCGTGACGACGGAGTCCAGGGGCAGCCTGGTGCGAGTGGACGGGGCGACCCAGGCACGGCGATCCGTCGACGTGCCCGCCGGGGGATTGTCCGAAACTGCCGGCGACGACCGCTACCTGTGGGGGTTGGGCCGCGACGGCACGGTCATCCGGTTCGCCGACGGGACGGCCGCGCCACGGCACTTCACCACGCGGGCCGGCCCGGTGGACGGCCCACGGCACCTGGTGGTCACCAGCGCCGGGCCGGTGGTGGTGAGCCCGGCCACGCGTCGCGCCTACCCGCTGTCTGCTGAAAGGGGCGAGGTCACACACGAGATGCCGGTCGACATCGGCCCGGACGACCTGGTCAGCGGCGTGCCGGACAGGCCCTGGCTGCTGGCGGTCAGGCCCGCCGACTCGACGCTGGTCCGGTGCGAGGTGCAGGCCCGCACCTGCGGCGCACGGATCCGGCTGGGGACCGCCGGCTCTACTCTGGGGGCTGCGGTGTCGGCGCACGGGGCCGTTTTCGTCCCCGACCGTTCGGCGGGCGTGGTGTGGATCGTCGACCTCGCCAGCGGCGCGGGCGCCACGACGCCGGTGATGTCCGGCCGGGGCACCGGATTCGAGTTGTCGGTCTCCGGCGGCGTGGTGTTCTTCAACGATCCGGACGGTCCACAGGCGGGCGTCATTGCGGCGGACGGGAAAGTGCGCCGGCTGGTCAAGTACGGCGGGTCCGCGCTCACGCCGCCTGTCGTACCGTCGACGCCGGCCACCAGCCCGACTTCTCCCCGCACGTCCCCGCCGGTTTCGCCCACACCGCCGGATCGATCTCCCGGCCCCCGTCCCGACCCCACGGCCCAGACCTCCCGGCCCGCTTCCCCGCACGCGCCGAGCACCACACCGACTCCCTCACCGACGCAACGCAGGACCCCGTCGCCGTCGCCGTCGCGGTCACCGTCGCCGTCGCCAAGCCCCTCACCGACTCCGTCCAACGCCCCGAAGAACCCGTACCTGCCGGCGCACGACCGGATCGTGCTCGACGATCCGATGACGAAGAACTCGGGCCACTGGCGCAACAAGAGTGAGAACACCGGCACCTGCACGTTCGCCGCCGATGGCTACCACGTCGCGTCGAGCGGCGGCAACAAGTACCACGAGTGCTACGGCACCAAATCCGTACGGGACTTCACGTACGAGGTCGAGTTCTCGTTCGGCACCGCCCGGGCGGCGGGCCTCTTCTTCCGCCAGGACGGCCCGGGTAGCTGGTACTGGACGGAGATCGGCCGCAGCGGGACAGTCTGGCTCAGCAAGGGCGTCGACGGCGTCTCGGCCGACCCGGACCTCTTCGTCGGTCAGGTGCCCGCACCAGATCCGGACGAGTGGCACACGCTCGCGGTGACCGGGGTGGGCACCAAGCTCACCGTCTACGTGGACGGCCATCGGGTCGGCTCGATCACCGACAGGCAGTTCGACAGCGGCCCGATCGGCGTGTTCACCGACGGCGGGAAGGCCCCGGACGGCACGGACCCCGACGGGGAATCCCTCTTCCGCAACGTACGCGTATGGGCGCCCTGACCGAGAAACGGGAGAGAAACGAACATGTTCGACTGGTTCCGTTCGCTGGACCCGAGCAGCCAGGTGACACTGGTCTCGGCCATCATCACCGGCCTGTTCACCTTGGCCGCCACGCTGGGTGGTGCGATCGGTGCGATCATCGCGCAGCGGAGGACCCGGGATGCCGGATCCCACCAGTCGCAGGAACCCGCAACGTCCGACGACGAACAGGTGTCGGTGTTGCAACGCTGGTGGCGTCGCTATCCACGTGCCGCCAAGATCGTCATCACCGGTGGCCTGGTCCTGGTGATCGGCTTGACGCTGACGTTCGTACTGATGAACAGGTCCGCGCCGCCCCCGGACCCCGATCCGTCACCGTCGGTGTCGGCCTCCACCTCGTCCCCGCCCGTGCCTGGACCGACCACGGCACCGCCCACCACCCCGCCCAACAGGCAGAACACTGGCGGCAACCCGTACCCGTCGGGGCACCGGACGGTGGTGCTCGACCAGGCGATGGTGGCCGAGAACGGGGGGTGGCGAAACCTGAACTCGGGTACCGGCACCTGCCGGTTCGCCCCGGACGGCTACCACGTCGCGTCGAGCGACGGCAACAAGTACCACGAGTGCTACGGCACCAAATCCGTACGGGACTTCACGTACGAGGTCGAGTTCTCGTTCGGCACCGCCCGGGCGGCGGGCCTCTTCTTCCGCCAGGACGGCCCGGGCAGCTGGTACTGGACGGAGATCGGCCGCAGCGGAACAGTCTGGCTCAGCAAGGGCGTCGACGGCGTCTCGGCCGACCCGGACCTCTTCGTCGGTCAGGTGCCCGCACCAGACCCCGCACGGCGGCACCGCCTCGCGGTGACCGGGGTGGGTGACAGGTTCACCGTGTACGTCGACGGCGAGCGGGTTGGCGAGATGACCGACGGGCAGTTCGACAGCGGCGGGATCGGTGTGTTCACCGACGGCGGGAAAGCCCCGGACGGCACGGACCCCGACGGGGAGACGATCTTCCATCACGTACGGCTCTGGCAGCCCTGAGCGCCACCGCCCATCGACGCGGTCCCGCACTACCGCGTCGGCTCTGGGCTCGGAGGCATCGATCACAGCGGGACAAGACCGGATGCGCTGAATGCCACCGGTGGTCTCCCGGAGGGCGGTAAAGACGACACGGAGCCTGGCCATTCGGCCAGGCTCCCGTGCGCAAAAAGACAGAAGAGCAGCTCCGACCCCGCAACAGAGCGGCTTGGAGGGTTGCGGGACGAGGCCGCTGCCGCCATATTGCCTGTGATCATCTCCCCTGATCCCGATCCCGCCCCGGGGCGGCTTCATCGGTGATTGGAGACCACCATGTCCAGACGGATTCCCGGCGACCCGGCGACGGTGCCAGCCGGCCGTCGCCCGGCCGCCGCGACGAGGAGCGTGCGGTGACGGTGGTACGGCATCGGCGCAACCGGCGGGCGGAGCCCGCGGCGGGCCCACCGGATGCCGAGCCGCCGATCCCCCCGCCGCCCCGCACGGACGCGGGCCGGGGAGGCACGATCCGGGGCCGGCTGGTCGGCATCATCGCCCTGCCCATGCTGGCCGTCCTGCTGCTGCTCGGCTACCTCACCGTCATCGAGGTCTCCGGCTACCGGGCCGTCACCACGGCCAGCGAGTCGGTGTCACTCGCCCTCGCGGTGCGCGACCTGACCCAGGAGTTGCAGACCGAACGTGGGCTCACCGCCGGTCTGCTCGGCGGCAACGTCGGTTTTCGCGACGAGATCGCCCCGGCCCGCCAGCGGGTGGACCAACGGCGGCGAGCGGTCGAGTCGGCTGTCTCCGGCGGCGGGCGGGTGGCCGACCGGGTCAATGCCGCGCTGCGGGAACTCGACGGGCTCCCCGTCGTCCGCGCCGGCACCGACAGCGGCAGCGCCGGACGGGCCGCCACCTTCCAGTTCTTCACCGACCGCATCGCCACGCTCAACCGCATCGACTTCGGCCTCGACGAGGTGACCGATCCGGAGCTGCGGCGGCACGTCGCCACCCTCGACGCGTTGAGCCGGATCGAGGAGAGCACCGCCCAACAGCGGGCCTTCCTCAACGGGGTCTTCTCCGCCGGCGGTTTCGCCAAGGGCGAGTTCCTCCAGTTCGCCGCGATGCGCGCGGCCCGCGAGGCGGCCCTGGCCGACTTCGCCGAGCAGGCCACCCCCGCCCAGCAGGCCGCCAACGACTGGGTGCTGGACACCGGGGCCGCCCGGGTGGCCGCGTACTTCGAGCAGGTCGCCCTCGCCTCCGCCGACGGCCGGCGGTTGCAGGTGAACCCGCAGTCGTGGTGGTCCTCCCAGACCACCGTCCTGGACGGCATGCGTCAGATGCAGCAACACGTCGGCGCGGAGATCGAGGCACGGGCCACCGAGCGCCAGAACGACTCCACCCGACGCATCCTCGTGGTCGCCGCCTCGGTGCTGCTGTTCCTGGTGGGGGCCGTCGCCCTGCTGGTGGTCGCCACCCGGTCGATCACCCGCCCGTTGGCGGCCCTGTCCGCCGAGGCGCACGAGTTGGCGACCAGCCGGCTGCCCGCCGCCGTCCGCCGGCTCCAGGACAGCGGGGAGGAGGGCGATCCGGAGGCCCCCGCACCGGTCCGGGTCCCGGCCCGGTCCAGTTCCGAGATCCGGTCGGTCGCGGGTGCCCTCGACCAGGTGCAGGCGGTGGCCTTCCGCCTCGCCACCGAGCAGGCCCTGCTCCGCCGCAGCACCACCGAGTCGCTGGCCAACCTCGGCCGGCGCAACCAGAACCTGCTGCGGCGTCAGCTCGGGTTCATCACCAAGCTGGAGCGGGAGGAGAGCGATCCCACCGGGCTCGCGAACCTCTTCGAGCTGGACCACCTCGCCACCCGCATGCGCCGCAACGCGGAGAGCCTGCTGGTGCTGGTGGGTGCCGGGGGGCCTCGCCAGTGGGTGGCCCCGCTGCCGATCGCCGACGTGATCCGGGCGGCCATCTCCGAGGTCGAGGAGTACCGCCGGGTGCAGCTACGCCGCATCGACGATGCGTGGGTGGTCGGGGCCACCGTCAGCGCGGTGGCCCACATGCTCGCCGAGCTGATCGAGAACGGGCTGACCTTCTCACCTCCCGACTCCGACGTGGAGATCCAGGGCAGGCGCACCAGCGAGGGTTACCTGATCGCCATCACCGACCAGGGCATCGGCATGTCCGCCGAGGATCTGGCCCAGGCCAACGCCCGGCTGCGCGGCGAGGTCGACTTCGTCGCGGCCCCCACCCGTTACCTCGGCCACCAGGTGGTGGGTCAGCTCGCCCTGGACCTGGAGATCGGCGTCCAGCTGGCGCCCTCGCCGGTCACCGGTGTCACGGCCCGGGTGGTCCTGCCGCCCGGCGTGCTGACCACCGCGAACGCGACCCCGCCGGGTGAGGGTCCGGCAACCGCGTCGGGTGGGAGCCCGGTGGCCCCCGCCGCCACGCCGATCGCCCTCACCGCCACCGCCGCACCCGCCCGGGTCACGGCGGAGGTCGGGGAGGCGGCCCCGTCCGGCCCGATCCGTGCGGTCGACGGCCCCCCGGCTTTCTCGGCGGAACGCCCCGGCGGCGTCCCCCGCCCCGCCGGCGACCTGCCCGCCCCCACCGGTCCGCGGAACGCCGGAGAGTTCCCGGTGACCGGCGCCGGGGGTGCCGCCTCGGCGCAGCCGGTCGTCGATGGGCCGATCACCGTCGCCGGCCAGGTGGCCACCGCCGACCGGGTGGAGACCCGCACCATCAACGGGCTACGCAAGCGCCTGCCCAGGGAGCAGCGGACGGTCCCGCCGGCGCCCCCGGCCACCGGGGCCGTGCCGGCACCCGAGCAGCGGCCGGCGGCCCTCGACGACTCGCCCGCCGACATCCGGAACCGGTTGACCGCCCTGCGCGCCGGGATGCTCCGCGGCCAGGCCGAACGGGCGATGCCCGTGACCGGGTCCGGCGACGAAGCCTCGACCGAGCCTTGGAGGACAGCGTGACGGTTGACGCCCAGACCGACCCGCACCAGTTGAACTGGCTGCTGGCGAACTTCGTCCGGCAGACCGACGGGGTACGGGACGCCGTAGCCGTCTCCTCCGACGGCCTGCTGATAGCCGCCTCGGCCGGGTTGGACCGGGGAGCCGGGGACCAACTGGCCGCGATCGTGTCCAGCATGTCCAGCCTGGCCCGCACCGCCTCGCGCAAGTACGACTTCGACGGGCTGAAGCTGATCATGATCGAGATGAGGCGGGGCTTCCTGCTGGTGTCGGCGATCAGCGACGGCAGTTGTCTGGGGGTGCTCGCCGAAGGCGGATGCGACCTCGGCCTGGTCGGGTACGAGATCTCCCTGCTCGCCGAGCGGTTCGGCAGCATGCTGACCCCGGCTCTGATCTCCGAGTCGAGACGGATCCTGCCGCGGTGAACGAGAGTGGGCCCCGGCTGCCCGACCCGCGGATGATCCCGTACTGGACCCCCGCGCCGCCGACGACCGACCCCGCGCCGGAGCCGCGGCCCTGGCGTCCGGGGGCCGCGGACGAGGCGGCGGTGCGTCCGTTCCTGCTCACCGGCGGGCGCACCCGGCCGGTGCAGGACGGGCTGCGGGTGGAGACGCTGCTCTCCGCCCAGCCGTCGGCGCTCTCGGCGCCCCTGCGCTTCGAGGCGCGCCGGATCGTCGAGCTGTGCCAGCGGCCCACCACGGTGGCGGATCTGGCGGTGGGGCTGCGGGTGCCGCTGGGCGTCACCCGGGTGCTCGTCGCCGACCTGCTGGCCGAGGGTTATCTGCGCCGCGAGGAACAGGGCGAACTCTCCATCGCCATGATCGAAAGGATCAGGGACCGTGTCCGCGCTCTCTAGTCAGCGGCCCGCGCCCACGGCGGTGAAGATCGTGGTCAGCGGAGGGTTCGGGGTCGGCAAGACCACCTTCGTCGGGGCCATCTCGGAGATCGAGCCCCTCGTCACCGAGGCCGACCTGACCGAGGTCTCGGTCGGGGTCGACGACACCAGCGGGGTGGCGGCGAAGACCACCACCACGGTGGCCCTGGACTTCGGCCGGATCAGCCTCGACGAGTCCCTGCTGATGTATCTGTTCGGCACCCCCGGGCAGGACCGGTTCGCCTTCCTCTGGGACGACCTCGTGGACGGCGCGCTTGGGGCGGTCGTCCTGGTCGACACCCGCCGGATCGAGGACTGCTTCCCGGCCGTCGACTACTTCGAGGACCATCAGATCCCGTTCCTGCTGGCGGTCAACGCCTTCGACGCGGCCCGCCGGTTCGCCCTCGCCGAGGTGCGGGAGGCCCTCGGGGTCGACGACGAGGTGGTGATCGTGGAGTGCGACGCCCGCCACCGGCAGTCGGTCAAGCAGGTGCTGGTCGCCCTCACCGAGGTGGTCCTGGCCCAACGCCTGGCCCGGACGGTCCCCCGGTGAGGCGGCGGCCGGGACACAACGAGCAGGAGGAGACAGCAGCGATGCGGACAGCAGGCTGGATCAGGGTGGCGGCCCTCGCCGGCTCGGCCGTACTGGCGCTGGCCGGCTGCACGGCCGACATCCAGCCCCGGGTCGCGGCGCCGGGCCCGCCCGCGAGGACCGGGTGCGGCACCCTGACCCTCGCGGTCAACCCGTGGATCGGGTACGAGGCGAACGTCGCCGTGGTGAGCTACCTGGCCAAGAACCGGCTCAACTGCACGGTGGTGGAGAAGGAGCTCAGCGAGGACGAGTCCTGGCAGCAGCTCGCCAGCGGCGAGGTCGACGCGATCCTGGAGAACTGGGGCCACGACGACCTGAAGAAGCGGTACATCGACGACGAACGGGTGGCCGTGGAGCACGGCGTCACCGGCAACAAGGGCGTCATCGGCTGGTACGTCCCGCCGTGGCTGGCCAAGCAGTATCCGGAGATCACCGACTGGCGCAAGCTCAACGACTACGCCTACCTGTTCCGCACCCCCACCTCCGGCGGGCGGGGTGAGCTGCTCGGCGGTGATCCCTCCTACGTGACCAACGACCAGGCCCTGATCCGGAACCTGAAGCTGAACTACGCGGTCACCTTCACCGGGAGCGAGGACAAGCTGATCGAGGCGTTCCGCACGGCGGAGCAGGAGCGTCGGCCTGCCATCGGCTACTTCTACGCCCCGCAGTGGTTCCTCTCCGAGGTGGACCTCGTGCACATCAGGCTGCCCGCCTACACCCCGGGCTGCGACGCCGACCCGAAGAAGGTCGCCTGCGACTACCAGCCGTACGACCTCGACAAGATCGCCAACCGGGAGTTCGCCGAGTCGGGCAGCCCGGCGGCGACGCTGATCAAGAACTTCCAGTGGACCAACGCGGACCAGAACACGGTGGCCCGTTACCTGCGGGTGGACAAGCTGTCCCGGGACGAGGCGGCCCGGAAGTGGCTGGACGCGAACCCCGAGGTCTGGGAGGCCTGGCTGCCCCCCGCCTGAGCGGGCCGGCTCGGCGGGCGAGATCGACGGCTCGGGTGAAATCGACGGCCAGGGCGTAGTCGGCGGCAGGGAAGTTATGCGCATCGATGGCTCATCATTTATGCTGCCCAATGTCCCATCGCCCTGACCAGCTCGTCGCCGTACCACCACCACCCACGGCAGCGACGACGGGCCCGCTCACCGATCGGAGCCCTGATGCCCTGGCAGCCCATCGCCGTAGCGCTGACCACCCTCAGCCTCGCCCTGCCCGCCACCGTCCCGGCGGGCGCCGCCGCCTCGCCCACGCGGCTTCTTCGGGCCGGTCATGTTAGCGCTCACACGAACGCCGCCCTGGCCGGGCCACCCGGGGCCCCGCCCGGCGTCTGCCCGACCGGCGCCAGCTACGGCCCGCCGCTGCCGGCGACCTCGGTCACGGCGGCGAATATCCGGGGCGGCTTCTCCTTCCTCGAAGGGCCGGTCTGGCTCGCCGACCGCGGCTACCTGCTGGTGTCCGACATGGGCGCGGCCACCGGGCCGGAGCGGGTCCAGCCGTCGACCATCCGCCGGTTCACGCCCCCGGCGACCTTCGACACGTTTCTCGCCAACTCCGGCAGCAACGGGCTCGCGCTCAGCCCCGACGGGCAGCAGCTCGTCGCCGCGACGCACGACCAGCGCAGCGTCTCGTCGTACCGGATCGACGACCTGGCCCGCGGCGTGATCGCCTCCGGCTACCAGGGCCGGGCGTTCAACTCGCCGAACGACGTGGCGGTCCGCTCGGACGGCGTCGGCTACTTCACCGACCCCAACTTCCAGCGCGGCGGACGCCCCGACCAGATGGGCGGGCGCACCAGCGTCTTCCGCGTCTCGGGCGGCCAGGTGTCGCTGGTCGACGACGCGCTGCGCCAGCCCAACGGCATCGCGCTCTCCCCGGACGGCGCCACGATCGACTGCGCCGGGAACGTGTACTGGGCGTCGGGCTCCGACGGCCTGGTCCACGTCTACTCGCCCACGGGCACCCAGCTCGGCACGATCCGCTCCGGCTCCTCGGGCACCACCAACGTGGCGTTCGGCGGATCGGACCGGCGGACCCTCTACGTCACGTCGGGCCCGACGAACGACTCCGGCCTGTACAGCGTGCGGCTCAACGTGCCCGGCTACCCGTACTGACCGCCAGGCTCCACAGGAAGGGACGTACCGATGTGCAGCAGTTCTTCGTCGGCACGTACAGCCGCCTGCGCACCGTCGAGCCGACCATCGACGGGGACCTGTGGCTGACCACGAGCACCGGCGGCGACGAGGACGGCGTCCCGAACAACAGCAACGAGCGGATCCTCAAGGTGTCCCTCGGCAGGTAGCCCCACCCCACCACCACCCCCGTCCCACCAGATCGGAGCCCACGTTCGTGAAGCGTCTACTCAGGGCGGTGGCGGCCCTCGCGGTCGTGCCACTGCTCGCCATGACGGTGCTGATGGCCGCGCAGCCGGCCTCGGCGGCGGCCCTGACCCAGGTCACCAACTTCGGCAGCAACCCCAGCGGCCTCAACATGTACCTCTACGTGCCCGACAACGTCGCGCCCAGGCCGGCGCTGCTGGTGCTGATCCACTACTGCGGCGGCTCCGGGCCGGCGATCTTCAACGGCAACGGTCGCGACTACGTCACCGCCGCCGACCGGTACGGCTACGTGATCGTGCTGCCCGAGGTCACGCGCAGCAGCAAGTGCTTCGACGTCTATTCCCCGCAGGGGCTGCGGCGCGGGGGCGGGAGCGACTCGGACGGCATCATCTCCATGGTCGACTACGCCAAGCAGCGGCACAACGTCGACCCGGCCCGGGTGTACGTCAGCGGCTTCTCCTCCGGGGCGATGATGACCAACGTGATGGCCGCCCAGTATCCGGACGTGTTCGCCGCCGGGTCGGCGTTCAGCGGCGTGCCCGCCACCTGCTTCGCGACCGGCAGCAGCACCAACACCTGGAACGGCCAGTGCGCCGGTGGACAGATCACCAAGACGGCCCAGCAGTGGGGCGACGCCGCCCGCGCGATGTATCCCGGCTACACCGGCCGGTACCCCCGGATGCAGTTCCTGCACGGGACCACCGACACCACGCTGTCGTACGTGAACTTCGGTGAAGAGATCAAGCAGTGGACCAACCTGCACGGGTTGGGCCAGACGCCGGCGTTCACCGACCACCCGCAGTCGAACTGGACCCGCACCCGGTACGGCGACACCGGCACCCAGGCGACGGTCGAGGGCATCAGCATCAGCGGGGTCGGGCACGAGCTGCCGCAGGCCGGTCAGATCGCGTACGCCATCTCGTTCCTCGGCCTCGACGGCACCCCCACCACGCCGACCCCGACCCCGACGACGCCGCCGGCGGCCGGGGTCACGGTGGTCGGGAGCCAGTCGGGCCGCTGCCTGGAGGTACCGAACGCCAGCACCACCAACGGCGTCCAGACCCAACTGTGGGACTGCACCGGCGGCACCGGGCAGCGGTGGACCAACACGTCGGGCCGGCAGCTCACGGTGTACGGCAACAAGTGCCTGGACGCCAGCGGCTCGGGCGGCACCAACGGCACCCCGGTGATCATCTGGGACTGCCACGGGGGCGCCAACCAGCAGTGGAACGTCAACGCCAACGGCACCATCACCAGCGCCCAGTCCGGGCTGTGCCTGGACGCGAACGCCGCCGGCACCGCCAACGGCACGAAGATCATCCTCTGGTCCTGCAACGGCCAGGCCAACCAGCGATGGACGCTGCGGGCCTGAGGAGACCCCGCGCTACGGGTGGCCCGGCCACGACGCGAGCACGTCGACCAGAGCGCGCACGATCGCGCTCTGGCCGGCGGTCGTCGGGTGGACCCCGTCGGGAAGCAGGAGCGAATCGGCCCCGGCGCGGCCGAGGGCGCGGTGCACATCGACCGCCTGGGGGTCCAGCCCGACGACGGCGTCGGCGATCTCGCGCACGTCGGCGGTGCGCCACGTGATCTGCTGGTCCCGGAAATGGGCCCACCGGGCGGCCCGGTCCTCGACGACCGGTGGCGGGGTCATACGGACGAGGCGGGCGCCGACGTCCGCAGCCACGACCCGGCCGAGCTTGGCGTAGTTGTCGACGGTCTCCGTCAGGCTGATGAGCCGTTCCTGGCTGTGCGCGCCGTGCCGCCGGGCGTCGTTGGTGCCGAGCAGCTGGATCACCCAGGCGGGCTTCGCGGCGGCGACGAGATCGATGCGGGCGAGGGCGTCGTGGGTCGTGTCACCGGTGACGCCGGCGTTCACGACCTCGACGCCCGCCCCGACGAGGTCCAGGACCGCGCGGAGCTGTTCGGCCCATGAGCACAGGTCGTCGGTTATCGAGTCGCCCAGCGCGACGATCCGTTCGCCCGGGGCGAACGGGAGACGCGTGAGCCCGGCTCGGAATGCGGGCTCGGTGAGGAACTGGTGCGCGGCCTCGCGTACCCGGGCCGACATCGCGCCCGCGATGCGTTGGTGGGTCGGCTCGTCGACGCCGGCCACGGACGCGGAAACCTGCCGGGCGAGGGGCTCCGGCAGCGGAAACCGCGCCAGCGGCAGGCTCTTGCCTGGGTGCACGTAGCGGGTGAGGACGGCGGCCAGGTCACCGTCCTCGATGCCCTCGTCGTCCGCGTTCCGTTCGGGGACTGGGTCGAGCAGCCGGCGCAGAGCGGTGGCCGCCCGGGACAGGGCGTCGCGCGCGGTCGGCGAGACTCCGGCCATGTCGAGTGCTCCGTGGACCAGGCCGGAGAGGCGCAGGTGGGTGACGGGCACCCCGGCGGACTCCAGCGCCGAGGCGTAGGCGTCGCCCTCGTCCCGCAGGGTGTCGTACTCCGCGGTGAGGACGACCGCCGGGGCCAGGCCGGTGAGGTCCGGCTCGTACAGCGGAGAGATGCGGGGGTCGTGCGGGTCGGCCGTGCTCGGCAGGTAGGCGGTCACGCACCACTCGATGTCGGGCCAGGTGACGTAGTAGCCATGGGCGTTCTCCCGGCGCGACGGATGGCGCGCGGTGTCGAGATCGGCGTCGACGACCGGGTAGACCAGCAGTTGCGCGGCGAGCGGGATGCCGAGGTCGCGAGCGGTGTGGGCGGCGACCGCCGCGAGGTTGCCGCCGGCGCTGTCGCCCCCGACGGCGATCCGCGAGGGGTCGCCGCCGAGGCTGCCCACGTGATCGTGGGCCCACCGCAGGACGGCGGTCACGTCGTCGAGCCCCGCCGGCCACGGGTGTTCGGGGGCGAGCCGGTAGTCGACCGACAGGACCACGAGTTCGGCCTGCTCGGCCAGGACGCGGGCGGCGATGTCCCCGGTTTCGAGGCTGCCGGTGACCCAGCCGCCGCCGTGGATCCACAGCAGCGTCGGCCTGCGGCGCGCGGCCGTCGCCGCAGGCCGGTAGACGCGGACGGGGATCGCGCCGGCTGGGCCGGGCACGGCGGTGTTCTCGATGGTGGCGACCGGCGGGCGCTGCCGCAGCGGGGTGAACCGGACGGCGTCCATCTCGTGGTCGCGGCGGGCCTGCTCGACATCGTCGCCGCTGGGGCGTTGGAAGGTCGGGTCGGCCTCCATCCGCCGGAGGAGATCGGCGATGTCGGGTGCGAGAGCCATGGGTGGGTGTCTTCCTGTGGCGTTGTGGGCTGCTACTGGGCGGGCACGGCTACGACGTGCCCGCCTCAGCTGCGGCGCTGGCGGAGCTGGTCGATGAGGGCGGCGAGGATGATGACCGCGCCGATGGCGGTGACCTGCAGGTAGGGCGACAGGTGCAGCAGGACGAAGGCGTTGCGGAGCAGGCCGAGCAGGCAGGCGCCGAGCAGCGAGCCGACGATGCTGCCCCGGCCGCCCATGAGGCTCGTGCCGCCGACGATGACCGCAGCGACGATGTCGAGTTCCAGGCCCGTCCCGGCGTCGGTGGTCGCCAGCGCCAGGTTGCTGGCGTTGACGAGGCCGGCGACGGCGGCGAAGCCCCCGGCGAGGACGAACGCGAGGACGACCGTGCGCTGTACGGGGATCCCGGCGAGGTAGGCGGCCCGCTGGTTGTCGCCGACTGCGGTGATGCGTCGCCCGGTGACGCTGCGGGAGAGGAACAGCTGGGCCACGACGACCAGGCCGAGCAGGATGACGACGCTGACCGGCACGCCGGCGATCCTGCCCTGGCCGATGAACAGCAGGGAGTCCGGCACGTTCTGGGGGGCACCATCGGTGGTGACCAGGGCCAGGCCGCGCACCACCGAGAGCATGCCGAGCGTGGCGATGAAGGCGTTGACCCGGCCGTAGGTGACCAGCAGACCGTTGACGGCTCCGACAGCCGCGCCGACGGCGATGCCGGCGGGGATCCCGAGCGCCGGGAACTGGCCCTGCATGGCGAGGGCGCCGACGAGCCCCGAGTAGCCCAGGGTCGAGCCGACCGACAGGTCGAGCTTGCCCGAGATGATGATCAGTGTCGCGCCGATGCCGGCGATGCCGACCACCGAGATGGCCTGCAGCACGTTGATCAGGTTGCCGTAGGTCAGGAACCTGTCGTTGAAGACGCTGATGAGCGCGCCGAGAAGGATGATGATCGTGGCGAGGGCGAGCTCGCTCCCCCAGTCGCCGAGCAGCCGTTGGCCACCGGCGAGCGCCCGGGAACGGGGGGACACGGGCACTTTCGCCGGTGCCGGCTCCTGATGCAGCGTGGTCATCGCTTCAACTCCGGTTGGCGGCGGCGGTCGCTCCGAGGGCCGCCGCGAGGATGGGTGTGGGGTCGTGACCGGCGGGGACCTCGGTCTGGATCCGGCCGTCCCGCACGACGACGATGCGCGTGGCCAGGTCGAGGATCTCGTCGAGTTCGCTGGAGATCATCCAGATGGCGATCCCCTCGTCGGCGAGTTGCCGGATCAGCTCGTGCGTCTCGGCGCGGGAACCGATGTCCACGCCGTGGGTGGGCTCGTCGAGGATGAGCACCCGGGGCCGCACGGAGACGGCCCGGGCGAACAGCAGTTTCTGCTGGTTGCCGCCGGAGAGACCGCGCGCGAGCGTGGCCAGCGAGGGCGCCTTGACGGCAAGCCGTTGGGCCAGCCGACCCGCGAGCTGTCGCGCCTCGCCCTCGCGCGGCCTGGGTACGGTGTTCCGCGACGGCCCCAGCAGGCTCGCCCTGATGTTGAAGCCGACTGATTTGTCATAGAACAGGGCGTCCTTGCGGTCCTCGGCGATGTAGACGACGCCGTGGGCCAGAGCGTCGCTGGGCGAGCGCAGGCGACGCCGCTGCCCGTCGACGAGCACCTGCCCCGACCGCAGGGGCGTGGCGCCGATCGCGCCCAGGGCGATCTCCGTACGTCCCGCGCCGACCAACCCGGCCATACCGAGGATCTCGCCGGGACGCAGGGTCAGGTCGACGTGGCGGAAGCCGCGCCCGGAGGCGTCGCGCAACTCGAACACGGCCTCGCCCGATCCCGCAGCCGCGGCCCTCGGGGCCTGGTGCCCGCGTTCGTTGCGGGGTCGACCGCCCATCCGGGCGACGGCGGCGTCGAGGGGGATGTCGCGCACCGTTCCGTCGGCGACCTTGCGCCCGTCCCGCATGATCACGACCCGGTCGGCGATCCGGTAGACCTCGGTGAGCCGGTGGCTGACGAGGACGACCGCCACCCCGGATTCCCGCAGCCGGCGCACGACGGAGAACAACTGCTCGGTCTCCTCGTCACCGAGACTGGCGTTCGGTTCGTCGAGGAACAGCACCGTCGGCGAGGTGAGCAGGGCGCGGGCGATCTCGACGAGTTGCCGCTTCGCGCCGCTGAGCGTGCTCGTCGTCTGCCGGGGGTCGAGCACCCCGGCCAGGCCGAGCCGCGCGAGCTGTTCCTCGGCCCGCTGCTCCAGCCTGGCCCGCGAGGCCACCCTGCGGGCGCCGCCGGCCAGGTCGGAGATGTACAGGTTCTGGGCGACGCTCTGGTGCTCCAGCATCTGGGGTTCCTGGTGCACCACGGCGACACCGGCGGCGGCAGCCGCGCGCGGGGTGGGGAAGCTCCGGACCTCCCCGTGCAGGCGGATCTCCCCCGCGTCGGCGACGGCGGCACCCGAGCAGCAGGCCACCAGTGTCGACTTGCCGGCGCCGTTCTCGCCGAGCAGCGCGGTCACCTGGCCGGCGTGGATGGTGACGTCCACGCCGGCCAGCGCGACGACTCCGCCGTAGCGCTTGCTCAGCCCGCGCGTCTGCAGGGCGACGGCAGACGAGGTCATCTCAGTAGCCCTGGCTCTGCTTGCGCAGCGCGTCCGTGAGGTTGTCCTTGGTGACGATCAGGTCCTTGACCGGCTGGTTGAAGCCGCCGTCCGGGCCCTGACCGCCGATCACCGCGTTGTAGAGCCAGATCGAGGTGTCGTAGGTGGAGCCGAACGGGTCCTGCTCGATCGCCGCGTACTGCTTGCCCGCCTCGATCTGCTTGCGCGTGCCCGAAGTGAGGTCCGACGTGATCACCTTGATCTTCGCTGCCTGCTCGGCGCTGAGCGTCGAGGCCATCGCCCCGTTCTCACCGGTGGTGGCCACCAGCGCGCACAGATCGTCGTTGGCGGTCACGTAGTCGCGCGCGGCGGCCTGGTACTTGGCCTGGTCGACGCCGGCCTCCACACCCTTGCTGACCGGGGTGATGCCGCTGCCGGCGAGCCCGTCGATGAAGCCCTGGCGGCGCGCCTCGTGCTGCGGCGCGCTGAAGAAGCCCGTGACGATGCCGACCTTGCAGGTCTTGTCGCCCACCGCCGCGACGAGGGACTTCGCGATCTCCATCCAGGCGGCGTGGCTGTCCTCACCGTGGTAGAACAGCGCTCCGGTGCCCTCCACGCAGTCCGCCGACGACATCATCGCGGCGACCTTGATCCCCTTGGCGACGGCCTCCCGCATCGGCTCGCAGTTGGCCGGGCCCAGCAGCGTGACACCGATCGCGTCGTAGCCCTCGTTGATCGCGGTACGGACCACCTGGTTGACCCCGTCCGCCGAGATCGTGGTCACCGGCAGGTAGTCCACCTCGGCGCCGAGGCCGGCGAGCACCTCCTTGGCGCGCGACGCGCCGGCCTCGGATGCCTTGAACACCTCCGCCACCTGGGCGGGAAAGTCCACCAGGGCGATCCGGACCTTCTTCTTGTCGGGGTTGTCCACGGGTGTGGGGCGGCCCGGCACCGGGGTCGTCCCGGTCGCGGCGGCGACGTCGTCCGACGAGTCGGTCGTCCCGCTCCCACCGGAGGAGCCGCAGCCGGTCACCGCCACGAGCGACATCGTCGCCAACGCCACGACCAGGTGGCGCGGCCAACCCTTACCCATCCGCTTCAACATCATTTGCCCTCCTCGTAGAGCCCCGTTGCGCAGACGTTAGGGAGGAAGCGCTGGTAGACCCATATCTAAAACGTTTTTGTTACCTGTCTGTTACGACCGCCCATAGAAGATCCTGCTCCTGGGCTGCGGTATGGTGAGCCACATCGATTGGCATCCGAATCGGTTTGGAGGGAGTGGGAGTGGGCGCAGTACGTCCCCGACGGTCCGGCGGACCGGCGAGGTTGGCCGACGTCGCCGCCCTCGCCGGGGTGTCCGTCGCGACGGCGTCACAGGCACTCAACGGCGGAGCCGTGGCACCGGGCACCCGCGTACGGGTCCGGGAGGCCGCGACCGCCCTGCGCTACGTCCCCCGCGTCAGCGCCCAGTCGCTGCGGACCGGACGGACCACCGACATCGGGCTACGCATCCTGACCACCCCCGAGTCGCTCGCCTACCGCGAGGCGACGTTCTTCTACGCGCTCATCCGGGGAGCGATGGCCGGCGGGGACGAGGCCGGGCTGCACCTGTCGGTGCAGTTCGTCACCACCACCCCGCTCGACGCCGGCACCCGACTCGCCGCCGAGGCCGCCGCACGCGGGTTCGGCGCGGTGATCGTGCTGCCGCAGTGGGCCAACGACACCAGCTACCTGGCCGGGCTACGCGCCCAGGGCACCCCCGTCGTCGCCCTCAACGACGCCGGCGCCCCCGCGGACTGTGTGCTCACCGTCGACGAGGCGCACGGCGTGACCCTGGCACTCGATCACCTCGTGGAGCTCGGCCACCGAAGCGTCGGATACCTCGCCGGACCACCGGGCCATCTCGACGCCGAGGCCAGGCTCAGCGCGTTCTACCGGCTGTGCGCCGAGCGTGGCCTGCGCCTCGACCCGGGCCACGTGCTGCGCAGCGACTACGCCATCTCCGCCGGACGCCACGCCTTCGCGCGCTACCTACGGGGCGACACCCGGGACATGCCGACCGGCTGGCTCGCGGCCGACGACTACATCGCGGCCGGGGCGCTCCAGGCCGCCCACGACGCGGGCCTGCGCGTCCCGGAGCACTTCTCGTTGATCGGATACGACGACATCGAGATCGCCCAGGCCACGATCCCGCCCCTGACCTCGGTGCACCTGCCGATGTACGAGCTGGGCCACGGGGCGGTGTCCGCAGCCGCGATGCTCGTCGACCAGGACGCGCCACCGCCGGCCCCCCATCGCTCGCTCCGGCCCACCCTCACCAAACGCGCCAGTGTCGGGCGGCACGCTTAAGCCCGGACGGGCGGTGCGGCGCGCCTCCAACACGCCCGGCCGGCAAGACGCCTACCCCGGCCGCAGACACGGATCGGTGACCGGGTAGCTCGGGCTCTGCGCGGTGCGGCCGTCGGCGGCGGTCGCCCGCACCGTCCAGGTCAGACTCGACGCGCGCAGCTGCCCCACGCTGGCCCGCGCCGACGGTCCGTCCACCGTCATGGCCCGGCTCGACGCGGCCCTGCCGGACGTGGTCCAGCGCACCTCCGCCGCGTCGATCGTGGT
This sequence comes from Micromonospora sp. NPDC057141, assembly GCF_042670805.1. Lineage (NCBI taxonomy): Bacteria > Bacillati > Actinomycetota > Actinomycetes > Micromonosporales > Micromonosporaceae > Micromonospora > Micromonospora sp. NPDC057141. Next base: position 39,209 of record NZ_JBHUVA010000042.1, read on the forward strand.
GCTGCTGGTGGCCTGCACGACCAGGGTGTACGTCTCCGCCCCGCAGCGCACGTGCGCGCTCGCCCGCAGCGTGAACGCCGTGGCCAGCTTCGGCGTGGCGGTCGGCCGGGGCGCGACCGGCGACCCGGTCGGCGCCACCGTCGGGGCGGGACCGGCGACCGGCCCGGTCGCGCCGGGCGGGGCGCCGGACGGGAGGGGCCCGGTGGGCGTGCCGCCGGTGCCGGTCGGCTCGGGCCCCGCCGCCGGGGCCACGGAACCGCTGGACGCGGCGGCGTCCGCCGGGGCCGCCGACCGCACCGCTGGCGTCGCCGGTCGGTCGGCCGCCGCGCCGGAGGTCGCCGCCACCCGCTCGGCGTCCGGCCGGCCGGGTCCGAGCGCCCAGGTGCCGGCTGCGGCGAGCAGCACCAGCAGCCCGACCGTCGCGGCCAGCCGACGCCGACGCCGGGCCCCCGACGCCGTACGCGTGGATCGTCCCACCGCCTGCGGAGCCGCCACGCCGCCCCCGGCCACCACGGCGGCGGGCCCGGCGGCGGACCGCTCCGCCGACCGCGCGGTGTGCCCGTCGTCCGGCCCGTCCCCCGGCTCTGCCGTCGGCGGCGGACCGACGGGCTCGGCCGGCGCCGCCGACGGCGGTGGGGTCGCCGCGTCGACGGCGGGCGGCTCGACCCCGGCACCGCCGTCGGCCGCCCCGGTCATCCCATCGTCGGCAGCCTCGGCCAGCCTCGGCCACACCGTGTCGGCGACGACCAGGAACCCCGGAGCCGTGTACGCGGACAGCAGCGCCGCCGGGTTGAGCTGCTCGCGCCGGAGCAGCCCGCACGTGGCGCAGCCGTCGATGTGCCGGGCGACCCGCTTGCGCAGGGTCGGGGTGAGCCGCCCCTGCCAGCCGTCGAGCACGCCGGCGAGGGCCGGGCAGTCCCGGGACCCGCTGCGCGCGACGAGCAGCGCGCCGAGCGCCCGTTCGAGCTGCGACCGGGCCCGGGACAGCCGGGCGTGGGCGTGGTTGGTGGGCACCCCGAGGGCCGCGCCGATGTCGACGGAGGACAGGTCGTGGCGGATCGCCAGGTGCACCACCTCGCGGTCGCCCGGGTTGAGCGCCGCTGCCGCGGTGTGCACGAGCTCGCGCACCTGGTCGGCATTGACCCCGGTGACCGGGTCGACGGTGTCGGCCACCGGGTCGCCCGCCTCCTCCAGCGGCGAGGAGCGGGGCCGCTCCCGCAACTGCCGGAGGCATTCGTTGCGCACGATCGCGTACAGCCAGGGGCGCAGCCGGTCGGGGTCGCGGAGCTGGTCGATGCGCTGGCTGGCCGTGAGGAACGCGTCGTGGACGACGTCCGCGGCGGCCTCCGGCTCGCGCACCAGCACCCGGGCGTACGTGTAGAGCCGATCGGCGTACCGCCGGTACATGCCCTCCAGGCCGGCCCGGTCGCCCCGGCGCACCGCCTCGACGAGCGTCCTGTCGTCCTGTGCCGCCGTGTCCATCCCTGCTCCCACCGCTCTCCGACCGGTCCAGTAGAACGGAAAAGATAAATCCCGGTGCGTTTCTGTTGGCATGCCGACCCGCCCGCGCTCCCACCGGTGTCAGCGCACCGCCGACACCGAGGAGACGCTCATGACACCGACACGTTCCGCCCGCCGCCCCGCCACCGGCCCGCGCCGGATCCTGGTCACCGCCGTGGCGGCGGCGCTCGCCGGCGGCCTCGTCACGACCACCGGGGTGGATGCCGTCGCCGCTCCGGCGCAAACCAGCGTCGCCGCTCCGGCACCCGCCAACGCCGCCGTGACGTCCGGCAGCACCAGCGGCGGGCCGCTGGCCTTCCGGGTCGACCCGGGGCTGTCCGCTCCCCGGTTGCCGATCGACCCCGTCGGCCGGCTCGGCACCGACCGGGAGCTCGGCGTGGTGGCCGGGCCGGACGGTTCGCCCGCCGGCCTGGTGCTCGACGAGGTGATGGTGCGGGTCGCCGACCAGGCCGAGTTGGACGCCTTCCTGACCCGCTGGGGCGGTCAGGTGCTCGACTCGTTCCCGCCGGACGAGCAGGGGCAGGACCACCTGGTCCGGGTGGACGCCGACCGCGCCGACCCGGCCGGGCTGGTCGACGATCTGCGGGCCGCCGAGCCGGGCCAGTCCGGCGCGTACCGGGTCGGCGACGAGCGGGCGCTGCGGCTGCTCGCGCTCGCCGCCGCCGAGTGGCGGGCGGGGACCGAGCTGGTCCTCGACTGGCTGGTGGAGCCGGCCGGCATCGTCGACGGCGAGGTGTACGAGGCCCCCGACATCACGAACAACGTCTTCGACTGGATGTTCATGCGGTCCGGCGGCGCGATGGACATCGGGGTCGCGCCGGCCTGGCAGCTGCTGGAGGCCAAGGGCAAGCTGACCAAGCAGGTGAAATACCTGGTGCAGGACGGCGGGTTCCAGTTCAACGCCGACTTCCCGAGCAAGGTGTCCCTGCACACGGCGGAGTGGGGCGAGACCAACACCAACGACTGCACGGGCGGCACGCCCTGCCCGTGGCACGGCACCGACGTGGTGCTCGCCGGGATGGGCCGGGTCGACAACGGCTACGGCACCGCCGGGCCGGCCGGTCCGGTGGTCGACGAGCTGGTCGCCGTGCGCAACGGCATCGACTACTGGACGGTGCTGCGCCGGCTGGAGAAGGCCGCCGAGGCGAGCCACCCCGACGTGGTCAACCTCAGCTTCACCCGCGACGTGAACCTCGGCAAGTCCCACGCCCGCACCTGGACCGACCGGCGGATGAAGCACGTCCGCGACACCGGGGCGCTGATCGTCTCGTCCGCCGGCAACGACACCGCGAACGTCGACAGCGACACCCTCTACGTGCCCTGCGAGAGCACCCACGTCATGTGCGTGGGCGGCATGAAGACGAACGCGACGGTGGCGAACGGGTCGAACTACGGCACCAGTGATCTGACCACCTCCGTGGAGATCTACGGCCCGATGTGCGTCCTGGGACTCGCCGACCCCGGCAGTCCGGCCGTCAACAAGACCCGGTCCAACGCCTGCGGCACCAGCGTCGCCGCGCCGTTCGTGGGTGGCGTCGCCGCGCTGGTGCTGGCCGCCGACCCGAGCCTGACCTCCGCGCAGGTCCGGGACCTCCTCAACAGCACCGCCCACGTCGGCGGGCTCGGCGCCAAGGTGACGGGCAGCCAACGCCGGATCGACGCTTTGGCCGCCGTCGCCAAGGCGCTGGGCGTCAAGGTCGACAAGCCCGCGGTGAGCATCAGCACGCCGAAGACCGGCCAGCACGTCGGGGTGGGCCAGTCGGTGGACCTGTGGGGCACGGCGACCGACTTCCTCGGCAAGGAGATCCCGATCACCTGGATCAGCAGCCTCGACGGCGTGCTGGGCCACGAGTCGCAGACGTTCGTGCCGGCGCTGTCGGCCGGCACCCACGTCATCACGGCCAAGGCCACCGACAGCCTCGGGCGCACCGGCTCGGCAACCGTCTCCGTCACGGTGGTGGACAGCCCGACGACCGCGGCCATCATCTCGCCGCCGGTCGGGCTGACGCTCGCCCCGGGCCAGTCGATCAGCCTGGTGGGCACCTCCGACGACCCCGACGCCTACGGGCCCGTGCCCGACAACGAGGCGTCCTGGACGGTCCGGCGGGGCGGGACGGTGGTCCACCAGCAGACCGGGCACCAGGCCCTCCTGCCGGCCGGCAAGGTCACGGCGGGGTCGTACACGGCGACGTTCACGGCCGGCGGCGCGAGCGCGCAGCGCGCCTTCACGGTCACCGCGCTGCTGGTCGGGCAGCACCCGCCGACCGCCACCATCACCAAGCCGGCGGCGGCCCTGAACCTGTCGACGATCGACGGCAAGCCGAAGCTCGTCGCGTTCGCCGGGACCGGCACCGACGCCGAGGACGGCACGGTCGCCGGGACCCGCTACCGGTGGACCGCGTACGGCGACGGCGGCGTCAAGAAGGTGCTCTGCCAGGGCAGCGCGGTGCCCACCGGGGGCCCCGTCGACGACAAGGTCGTGCCGAAGAGCTGCGCGAGCTTCAGCGCGGAGCTGGGCCTGAGCAAGGGCAACGTCACCACCTGGTCCGTGTGGCTGGAGGTCTTCGACTCGACCGGGCTGGTCGGCGTGGACTCCGTGCCGGTGCAGATCCAGGTGACGACGCCCTGACCGGGCGACCGCCCGCGACCGGAGAACCGGGGTGCGGGGCGGGTGAAGGGGGCCGGGCCGCTCGGCCGGGCCCCCGGCCTGCGGGAAGGGGTGCCCTGCTGCGGGCCAGGGTCAGCTGACGGGGCCGATCGCCTTCGCCAGGTCGACGAAGCCCTGCCACTGGGCGGGGCGGAAGGTCAGCGTGCCACCGTCGCGGTCCTTCGTGTCGCGGACGAGAACGACACCGGCAAGATTGTCGGCGACCTCCACGCAGTTGCCACCGTTGTTGCCGCTCTTGGTGCTCCTGCGCCACTGCGCACCGGTCATGTCCATTCCGCTGCCGCTCTCCTGATGAGATCCAGTGATGCCGCCCGGGGCAGGGCTTCGCCTACAATGCGCGCCCACCGTCGCTCCAGGGTAGCAATGCCAGCCTGTTCGGCAATGATCTGCGCGCTGACCTGGCCGTCCACATGCGACACGCGCGTCCCGTCAGGCATTTCGGCCAGGACGAACGGCCCGCCCATCCCGGGGTACATGGGCGTGCCCGCCGGTACCACATGCACCTGCACGCTCGGCAACTCCGCGCATGCCGCGACGTGTTCGCACTGCTCCCGCATCAACGCGCGGCCGTCCCGGGCCGCTGGACGACGAAGGGCAGCCTCATCGAGGACTGCGACGATCAGCGGCGGGCGGGACCGATGGAGGATCTTCTGGCGACCGACGCGTGCCGCCACCAGCTCATCGACCTCTTCGGGGGTGAGAGTCTCACCGGCGAGCGTCGCCCTCGCGTACGCCCCGGTCTGGAGCAGTCCCGGCACCCACGCCAGCTCGAACCCGCGCAACGCGGTTGCCTCGTGTTCGATGTCGGCCCACGGCCTGAACCACGCCGGTTCGCGGCGCTTCAGAACGTCCGGCCAGAGGTCCCCTACGTCCCTTCCGAGTAGCGCGGCGATTCTGGATCGGTGGCGGGGCCGGGATACCCGTCCGGGGTTGACCCAGCGCTGTGCCGTCTTCGGGTCCGCCCCCATCTGACCTGCGAGACTCTCGGCTGTCTCGCCAGCCTCGGCCATGGCCGCGATGAGTCCGTGATTCACAGCGCCTCCTGTGTGGACGTCCGGAGCGTCTCCACAACCCTACCCAACGCTGTGTATCCGTCCAACGACGCTGAGACAGGGTGTTCTCAGGACGGCGCGAGCCGGTGGAGGCCCCGAACCCGCCGGTCGCGTCCGCACCGGGCCGCCCCGGTCCTTCCCCAGAACCACCGGGCCGGGGCGGCCCCTCCAGCCAGCCGAGGAGGTTCCATGTCGGGAGACCGTCACCGCCGGATCCGCGGCCACCACTGCCATTGCTGCCATTGCTGCCGCCAACTGCACGACAAGGAACCGAGGCCGACGCCGGCTCCCGTACCGACGCCGGACCCGCCGCCCCGGGAGCCGGCACCGGCCCCGTACGACCCGCCCCTGATCGGGCCGATGATTCCTCCACACCGGGGCCCACGCGGCGGCCTGGCGACGCGGGTCGTCCGGTGCCTGGCCGGCGAGCTGCGGACCCACTGATGACCCGCCCGCACCTGCCGATGCGCCCCGCCTGGCTGTGCCGGTCCTGCGCCGCGCCCTGGCCGTGCCAGCCGGCCCGCCTCGCGCTGCTGACCGAGTTCCACGGCCACTCGGTCGCGCTGGCGTTCTACCTGGCCTCGTCGATGTACGAAGCGATGGACGACACGCTGCGCCTGGGCGGCCTGCCCGACCCGGCGGCGATGCACGCCCGCTTCCTCGGCTGGGCGACGCCGCGCCGCCGGCCAGCGCCACGCGAGTAGTGCCCCCAGCCGCTCCGGCCCACGTCTCTCCTCCGTTGCGGGGAGGCGCCCGGCTCGGAGTGGCATGATCCCGGGGTGACCAGTGGTTCCGCCGAAGCCCAGCGCCTGCGCGACCTCGCGCGGCTGCGGCGGGTCCGCGACCGGATCGACCGGGACTATGCGCAGCCGCTGGACGTGGAGGCGCTCGCCCGGGGGGCGAACATGTCGGCCGGTCACCTGAGCCGCCAGTTCCGCCTCGCCTACGGCGAGTCGCCGTACTCCTATCTGATGACCCGGCGCATCGAGCGCGCGATGGCGCTGCTGCGTCGTGGCGACCTCAGCGTCACCGAGGTCTGTTTCGCGGTCGGCTGCGCGTCGCTGGGCACCTTCAGCACCCGCTTCGCCGAGCTGGTGGGGATGCCGCCGAGCAGCTACCGGCAGCGGGCGGCGCGCAGCATGGTGGGGCTGCCGGCCTGCGTGTCGAAGCAGGTGACCAGGCCGGTCCGGGATGCTCCCCGGCCACTCCGGCAACCGGCGACCTGACCGGGAACAGTGGCCGCTTCCGGTACACGACGCGCCGACGCGATTCCACCGCAACCGGCCACTGATCGCGCAGCCGATCCTGGGGCCGCAACCTTCACCATCCGCCCCGGAAGAAGGCCAGGAGCGCCGGCTCCGGGTCTGCCGCGGTGGTCGCGTTCGCCACCGTAAGCGCGATCACCGGGAGCAACAACAGCACCGAGAGAAGCCCGTACACCGCCAGCAGCCCCCTCTTTCGCCGGTCGGAGGACCGCGTCCGCGCGAATCTCCGCCAGGCCACCACGCTCGTCGCGATGAGGACCGCCGCCACGACGGCGGCTGCCACGGCCATCGCCTCGTGGTACCAGGAGAAGTCGTCGATCATGAGGTCGAGGGCGGGTGAGCCGCTGCCCCCCGTGCTGCCCACGTCGGCAAGTCGCTGCTCGACCTGCGTCAGCGTGTCGGCGAGTTCCGGGTCGGTCACGCCGTCCGTCAACATCGGCAGCAACGAGGCGAAGGGCGCGACGGCGCCCTGGACGTTGGCCATCACCATCGCCAACGAGAGCGGCGCGAGCGTCGCGACGAGAACGCCGCCCGCCGCGAGGGCGACCCTCTTTCCCGCACCGAGACCGCCGGCCGTCACGAACGCCCTGGCGAGGCGAGTGCCGAGGGCAACGAGCACGATCAACAGGAGGGCGGCGATCACGGCCTTGACCAGGTGGTAACGGGACCAGTAGTCGACCACCCGCGCCAGGTCCGGGGAGAGGCTCCGGTCGTCGGAGCGCCAGTATTCGACGAACGACGCCCGCAGGGCCTCGCCGAGGTCACGCCGGTCGACGATGCCGCCCGCCCTGTCCGCCGTCAGCGCGGGCGGGGCGACGACGAAGGCGACGACGAGGGCTGCGGCGAGGACGCCGAGCGCGGCGATCACCCGGCCGGAGGCACCCGCCGGGCGCGGCGGGGCAGCGGAACTGTGCACGTAGGCTCCTTCGATCGAGCGAGTGGATGAGCGGAATCGGCCGGCAGGCGGCCGGTTCAGTACGCGAGCCCGCGCGGGTGCGGCGGAAGCCACGGCGCTAGCTACGGAAGCGTTGGGCCGGCCGGGTCGTCCCGGTCGTGGATCACTGTTGGCCCCGCAGGTACGTGAGGACGGCGAGGACCCGCCGGTTCGTGTCGTCGCTGACCGGCAGGTGCAGCTTCGCGAGGACGCTGCCGATGTGCTTGCCCACCCCGGCCTCGGTCAGCGTGAGGAGGCGGGCGATCGCGGCGTTGGAGTGGCCCTCGGCGACCAGCGCCAGCACCTCGCGCTCCCGGGGTGAGAGGTGATCGAGCGGGTCGCGACCCCGCAGCATCAGCTGGCGCACCACCTCGGGATCGACGACCGTGCCGCCCTCGGCCACCCGCCGCAGCATGTCGGCGAACTCGACGACGTCGGCCACGCGGTCCTTGAGCAGGTAGCCGATGGCCCGGCCCTGGCCCGAGCCGAGCAGCTCGCCGGCGTAGCTGTGCTGCACGTACTGGCTGAGCGCCATCACGGCGAGGCCGGGGCGGGCCGCGCGCAGGGCCACGGCGGCCCGCAGCCCCTCGTCGGCGAAGCCCGGCGGCATGCGGACATCGGTGACGACGAGGTCGGGGGCGGTCTGTTCCACCGCCGTCACCAGAGCGGCGGCGTCACCGACGGCGGCGACGACGTCGAAGCCGAACCGGAAGAGCAGCCCGACCAGCCCCTCGCGAAGCAGGACGGAGTCCTCCGCGATCACGACGCGCACGGCAACTCCACCCGCAGGGTTGTCGGCCCGCCGGGCGGGCTGGAGATGAGCAGCCGGCCTCCGGCCGCAGCAGCCCGGTCGGCCAGGCCCGTGATGCCCGATCCGCGCGACGGGTCGGCACCGCCGCGCCCGTCGTCGCGCACCTGGACCGCCAGCGTGCCGCCCGCTCGTCGGGCGTCGACGGTGACCTCGGTCGCGGCGGCATGCTTCACGGCGTTGGCGAGCGCCTCCGACACGGCGGCGTAGGCCACCGTCTCCACCGCCGGCGGGAACCGGGCCGGGTCGGCGTCGACGTGGACCGGGAGAGGGCTGCCCGCGGCGAGTTCCTCGATTGCGGCGCGCAGCCCCAGCTCACGCAGCGTCCGGGGGCTGATGCCCCGGATCAGGTCGCGCAGCTCGACCATCAGGGCCTTGGCGTGGTCGTGCGCCGAGGCCACCGCGACCGCTGCGGGCGAGTCGCCCGGCAGGTCGAGCTTGGCGAGGCCGAGCTGCATGGTCAGGCTCACCAGCCGCTGCTGGGCGACGTCGTGCAGGTCGCGCTCGATGCGGTGCCGCTCGGCGTCGAACGCGTCGGCCAGCCGCGCCCGGGACCGGGTCACCTCGACCAGTTCGGCTGCGGCCGGGTCGGGCTCGCAGCACAGCAGCAGCCGGGCGAGGGCGGCGTGCCCACCACCGAACGCCGACGTCAGATAGAGCACCGCCGGGATCAGCACCAGCCCCAGGGCGGCGCGGCTGACCGCGCTACCCGTCGACTCCATGCTGACCAGCCGATAGTGCACCGCGAACGGGGTGGAGACGACGAGCAGGCCGGCGAGGGCCAGCACGCCGAGCCACACCGGCGCGACGATGCCGAGGAGCAGCAAATAGGCCACGGAACGCCAGGTGGCCGGGTCGGTGTAGAGGTTGCCACTTCGACGCGACACCGCCGGGGCGTCGTCGGCCAGCCGCAATCGCCACCGCTCGACGCCGGCCGCGGCGGTGGCCAGCCTCGGCACCGTCAGCGCGAGCAGGCCCACACTGACCAGGCTGAGCACCACCGCGACCGACACGTAGGTGCCGGTCCACCGGTGTGGTGCCTCCTCGACCGCCCGCATTCCTTCCACCTGGAGCACCTCGACGGCCAGGGCCAGCGGGGCCAGCGGGACGGAAAGCACGAGCCAGAGCAGACCCGATGCCACGGCCGTGGTCGCGGTGTAGGCGATCCCGCGCCACGGCCACGTCGACAGGAGGAATCCAGGCCGCATCACCGCCCTGAGCAGCGTGGTCGTCGACGTCATGCGCCCAAGCTAGCCAAGGGTGCCGGCGACGAACCAGGGCGCTGGCCCGAGTCTTGGGGTGGGGCTGGCCCTACCCGGCGAGCAGGCCGTCGATCTGGCCCATGGCCTCGCGTAGGCCCTCCTCCATCCCCATGTTCACCATCTGTTCGAGCTGCTCGGCGTCGACGAAGGTGCTGACCAGCGTCAGCCGGGTGCGCGCACCGTCCGCCGCCAGCGTCGCGACGGCGTGGGTCGGCCGGTCGGTGTCGGTCGGGTTGCCGTCCTCGTCCGAGAAGCCGTCGTCGAACTCCAGCCGGTGCGGCGCGTCGAGCGCCGTGATCCGCCACCAGCCCCGCGCCTTCTCGCCCTCCGGGCCGGTCATGTAGTAGTGGGACCAGCCCCCCACCACGAAGTCGTGCTGCTCGAACGTCGCCGGCCAGGTCGGCGGCCCCCACCACCGCTCCAGCTGGCGCGCGTCCTCCCACACCTGCCACACGCGCTCGACCCCGGCGTCGAACTCGGCGACGAAGGTCAGTGTCAACGCCTCGGTGTCCTTCTGGATGCTCGTCACGGGCATCGTTCGGTTCCCCTCTCAGTCTTCGGCGATCAGCTGATCGATGCGGGCCACACGTTCCCGCCAGATCTCCTCGTACGCGTCGAGGAGCCTGGCGGCCCGGCGGAGCACGGCCATGTCCGCGTGCACGATCTGCTCCCTCCCCCGCCTCTCCTTCGTCACGAGCGAGGCCTTCTCGAGCACCGCGACGTGCTTCTGCACGGCAGCGAAGCTCATCGGGTAGTGCCGGGCGAGCGCCGAGACGGACTCCGCGTGGCGGATCACCCGGGCGACGATGTCGCGCCGGGTGGCGTCCGCAAGGGCATGGAAGACGCGGTCTGCCTGCTCTCCGGCCACCATTTCTACAACCATATGGTTGTACGTTAGTGGCGGCCCGCGTCCGGCGCAAGCGACTCGGCGGCACCGGCGCGACCCACGGCGGTCCTGGGCCGGTGCACCACGAACGGGGGTGCCGATCACGCCTCTGTTAGGGTCGATTTCGTGGTAAACCCCGGCGTCATCACCGACCGGTCGGATCCGGCCGTGCAGCGGATCGTCGACGTCACCAAGCACTCGCGGTCCGTCGTCCGCACCGTGCTCATCGAGGATGCCGAGCCGCTCGTGGAGTGCATTCGCGCGGGGCTGGAGTTCATCGAGGTCTACGGGGTGGAGACCTCACCCCTCCCCGACGAGGTGCTCGCGGCCTGCCAGCAGCGGGACATCCCGGTCCGCCTGGTCGGGGCCCCGATCATGAACGACCTGTTCAAGACCGACAAGAAGCCCAAGGCGTTCGGCATCGCCCGGGTCCCGAGGCCGTGGAGCTTCGACGAGTTGGCCCGCACGACCGGCGACATCATCGTCCTGGACGGCGTGAAGATCGTCGGCAACATCGGCGCCATCGTGCGCACGTCCTTCGCGCTCGGCGCCGGCGGCATCGTGCTCGTGGACAGCGACCTCACCACCATCGCGGACCGACGCCTGGTCAGGGCCAGCCGGGGCTACGTCTTCTCGCTCCCGATCGTGCTCGCGTCGCGCGACGACGCGATCGCCCACTTCCGGCGCACCGGCGTCCCCCTGATCGCCTTCGACACCGAGGGCGACCTCGCGGTCGGCGACCTGCGCGACGCCGACGAGCAGCTCGCCCTCCTGCTCGGCAGCGAGAAGACCGGCACGTCACGCTCCTTCGAGAGCATCGCCAGCCACTCGGTGTCGATCCCCATCAACCCGGCTGCGGAGTCGCTGAACGTCTCCGTCTGTGCCGGGATCGCGCTCTACGAGCGTTCCCACTGGAACCTCGCCGCCCGGCGGCCCGCGCCGCAGCCGCCCCGGGCCGAGCGCTCGCCCGCCGGGCGCGGTGCCGGGCGGCCCACCCGGCCGGTCTACCCGGGCCGCCGGAGCCGCTGACCCCGTTTCATGGGCACTGTCTCCCGCCGGGCGGGTTCTCGTCCGGCGCATCAGCCCAGACTCATCGGCCCGCCACTGGCCGTCTCGCGCAGGTGGGCGCGGTCCACGCCGGCCAGGCCGACCACCTCGGCGTCGTCCAGCGCCCCGCAGTCGAGCCCACGCAGCAGGAACCCGGCGAGCGCCCGGGCGGTGGCCGGCTCGTCGAGGATGCCGCTGTCGGCCCGGTCGAGATACGCCCGCAGCCGGCCGGCCGCCGCCGGCAGCCCGTCCCGGTAGAAGGCGAACGTCGCCGCGAAGCGGGTGGGCAGCTGCCCGGGGTGCAGGTCCCAGCCCTGGTAGAGGCCGCGTTCGAGGGACCGGCGGACCAGCCGCAGGTGCAGCGCCCAGCCGGCGTGCACCGCCGCGCGGTCGCCGGTCGGCAGCACGTTGGTCGACCCGTCGCTGACCGCGACCCCGGTGCCGGCCGCCGCCACCTGGAGCACCGCCTTGGCGTGGTCGGCCACCGGATGCTCCAGGCTCTGCTGGCCGGCGGCGACACCCAGCGCGGCGGAGTAGTCGTAGGTGCCGTAGTGCAGCCCGACGCAGCGCCCGGCGGCGGCGTGCACCATCCGGGCGACCGTCGCGGTGCCGTCGGCCCCGAGCACGGCCTGCGGGGTCTCCACCTGAATCTCGAAGCGCAGGGACGGGAGCCGGTGGGCGGCCTCCAGCGCGGCGCAGAGCTGCACCATCGCCTCGACCTGTGGCAGCGACGTCACCTTCGGCAGGGTCACCCGGAACCCGTCGGGCAGGGCCCGGTGGCGCAGCAGCGTGTCGAGGAAAAGGTCGAGGGTGCGTACCGCCCGGCGGCGCGTCGCCGGCTCCAGTGACTTGATCCGCAGCCCGACGTGGCGGGTCACCCGACCCCGGGCCAGCACGGTGGCGGCGGCCCGGGCGGCGGCGTCCTCCTCGGCGTCGCCCCGGACTCCGTACCCGTCCTCGAAGTCGATCCGCAGGTCCTCGATCGGTTCGGCGGCGAGCTTGGCGCGGACCCGGGCGGCCAGCGCGTCGGCCACGCCGGGCAGCGGGCCGTGCCGGTCGAGCGCCGCGAGCGCGGCGGCCCGCCACTCGTCGACGGTGTGCGGGCCGTACCGGTCGGCCGGCACGTAGACGGTGTGCACGGGCTGGCCCGTCGGCGCCAGGCCCGGGTAGCGCGCGGCCCGCTGCCGGTCGTCGGCGGCGAGGAGGGCGTCGAGCCGGTGCAGGACTGCCGGGTCCAGCATCAGTCGATCATCCGGTAGGCGGGCAGGGTGAGGAAGTCGACGAACTCGTCGGCCAGCGCCACCTCGACGAAGAGTCTCCGGGCCGCGTCGGCGTGCGGCCCGGTGAGCGGCTCGGCGTCGACGAGCCGCCGCACCAGCTCCGGGGTGACCGGCTCGCCGGTGTCGAGGGCGACCGCACCGTGCACCCACTGCCAGACCTGAGAGCGGGAGATCTCGGCGGTCGCCGCGTCCTCCATCAGGTTGTCGATGGCGACCGCGCCGCTGCCGGCCAGCCAGGCGGCCAGGTAGCGCAGCGCCACCCCGACGTTGGCGCGCAGCCCGGCGGCCGTCGGGGGCGCGACCGACGCGGACAGGTCGATCAGGGCGGCGGCGTCCGGCGCGACCTCGTCGCGGCGCCGGTCGAGCTGGTGGGGGCGCTCGCCCAGCACCGCGTCGAACACCTCGCGGCAGATCGGGACGAGATCCGGGTGGGCCACCCAGGAGCCGTCGAAGCCGTCGGCGGCCTCGCGCTGCTTGTCCGCCCGGACCCCGGCCAACGCCCGCGCGTTGACCTCCGGGTCGCGGCGCGACGGGATGAACGCCGCCATCCCGCCGATCGCCAGCGCGCCGTGCGCGTGGCAGGTCCGCACCAACTGCTCGGTGTACGCGCGCATGAACGGCGCGGTCATGGTCAACGACGCGCGGTCGGGCAGGACGAACGCCGGGCCGGCGTCGCGGAAGTACTTGATGATGCTGAACAGGTAGTCCCACCGCCCCGCGTTGAGCCCCGCCGCGTGTTCGCGCAGCTCGTAGAGGATCTCGGCCATCTCGAACGCCGCCGGGATGGTCTCGATGAGCGCGGTGGCCCGGATGCTCCCGACCGCCAGCCCCAGGTGCTCCTCGGCGGCGGTGAAGACCTCGTGCCACAGCCGCGCCTCGCGGTGGCTCTCCATCTTCGGCAGGTAGAAGTACGGGCCGGAGCCGGCGGCCAGCAACGCGCGCGCGTTGTGGAAGAAGTAGAGGCCGAAGTCGACCAGCGCCCCCACCGCCGGTGCCCCGTCGATCAGCAGGTGCCGCTCGTCGAGGTGCCAGCCCCGCGGCCGGACGACGATCGTGGCGCGCGGCGCGTCGGTGCGCAGCGCGTACCCCCGGCCGTCGGCGGCGGTGAACGACGCCGTGCCGGCGACCGCGTCGCGCAGGTTGACCTGGCCGGACACGACGTTGTGCCAGTGCGGCGTGTTGGCGTCCTCCAGGTCGGCCAGCCACACCTTCGCGCCGGAGTTCAGCGCGTTGATCATCATCTTGCGTTCGGTGGGGCCGGTGATCTCGACCCGCCGGTCGGCCAGGTCGGCCGGGGGCGGGGGCACCCGCCAGTCACCGGAGCGGATGTCGGCCGTTTCCGGCAGGAAGTCGAGCCGCCCGGTGCGGGCGACCTCGGCCCGGCGTTCGGCACGGCGGCACAGCAGCTCGGCCCGGGTGGCGGCGAACCGGCGGTGCAGGCCGGCGACGAGGTCGAGCGCCTCGAGGGTGAGGATCTCCGCCGACCGGTCGACCTCCGGTCCGCTGACGATGACGGTCATGGTCGTCCATCCTGCCCGAAGGACTCCGCCGGTGTCCGCCCCACGGCCGGCATGAAACGGGCGGGCCCGGTCGTTGCACCGGGCCCGCCCGCACCAGCTCACGCCACTAGCGTTGGCTCCGCTAGCGCTGGAGGGTCAGCAGGCCCGGCCGGTACGGCAGGAGGCCGTAGTCGCCACCGGAGCTGGGGGAACGCCCCTGGTAGAGCAGTTGGAGGTTGCAGGGATCGACGGTGAACGTCTGGTCGGCGGTGGTACGGATCAGCTCGCCGTGGCTGATGTCGTTGGTCCAGGTGGCACCGCTGTTGGCCTTGCCAGCGAACGGGTTGCTCTCGGTCGCGGCCTGCGGCGTCCACGAACCGCCCAGGCTGGTGGCCGTGAACGACCGGAAGTACCGCCCCTGCGAACCGATCGCCTCGACGATCATCAGGTACAGGCTCTGCCCCTGAAGCTTGTAGACCTGCACCGCCTCGAACAGGTTGTTCGTCGTGTCACTCATGATCGTCGTGTACGACGAACCGAAGCTGCCCGGGAAGTTCCCGATCGGCATGCTCGCCCGGTAGATCTTGCCGTT